>JBFLXL010000004.1 GCA_040757205.1 Bacillota bacterium | reverse complement strand
CCCCTGGTAGAATACCAGGTAGATAGGCCGGGCGTGTAAGCTGGGCGACCAGTTCAGCGGACCGGTACTAATCGGTCGAGGGCTTGATCTTAAAAATCCACGCTGTGCAGTTTTGAGGGAATATTGAATTTCCGGTGGCAATGGCGGAGGGGCCACACCCGTTCCCATCCCGAACACGGAAGTTAAGCCCTCCAGCGCCGATGGTACTGGGGCCTGCCCCCGGGAGAGTAGGACGCCGCCGGAGCTAAATATAAAGCCCCCTGGAGTTTCTCCAGGGGGCTTTATATTCGGTTTCTCCACCCTGCGCATTCCGGTGAATCCGTACACCTGTTCCGGGGTTTTCGTCCAGGTGTCGGAGCGAAGCGACGCTGGTTATGGGAATAGTACCCAAGTGTACGGAATCAGTCAAGCTTGGTCAGGATCTTTCGCATAGACTCCCCCCTCAATTCGATCTTGTAGGCGTTGTGTACCAGGCGGTCGAGGATCGCGTCGGCCAGAGTGGCGTCGGTCAGGAGGTCGTGCCAGTTGCCGACGGGAATCTGGCTCACCACCAGCGTGGACTTGGTCTGGTTGCGGTCCTCGAGAATCTCAAAGAGATCCCGGGCTTCGGTGAGTTGAAAGGGAGACAAGCCCCAGTCATCGAGAAGCAGGAGGTCGGTCCGCTGCAACTTGCGCACCAGGGAGTCGTAGCTGCCGTCGGCGCGGGACAGGGCAAGGGTGTGAACGAAGCGGGAAACGCTCCAGTAGCGCACCTTGAACCCCAGCCGGCAAGCTTTGTTGCCCAGGGCGCAGGCGATGTACGTCTTGCCCACTCCGGTTGGTCCAGTGATGATCACGTTGTGATGTGCCTGGATCCACTGGCAGTTGGCCAGGGAGAAAAAGGCGGAACGGTCCAGGCCCCGGGAGTGCCGGAAGTCTACGTCCTCCACGCAGGCCGGTTGCTTGAGGTGGGCCTCTTTGAGGCGCCAGGACAGTCGGCGGTTTTCGCGCAGGTCGGCTTCGCGGTCGACCAGTAGGCCCAGGCGCTCTTCAAACGAGAGCGCGTCGGTCTCGGGCTGGGAGAGTTGCTCCTTCAACGCCCGGGCCATACCGGCAAGTTTCATCTGATGCAGTTTGTCCAGGGTCTGCTGCAGCACGGTTCTCACGCTCCTAGTTGTAGTAATCCCGGCCCCGGATGTTGGCGTGTACGGGAACGGGTTTGACCGGTTTTAGCTCCAAGGCCACTTGGTCCAGTCCGGTTTTCAGGACGGAGTGCACGCTCTTGTAGGAATAGGCCTTGATTATCAGGCAGCGATGGCAGGCAGCCTCCAGCCTCTCGATGGGGTAACGATCGGCCAGCCGGATGATGCCCAGGCAGGCCCGGTAGCCCTGCTCGGGGTGCGGTTTG
Source organism: Bacillota bacterium (assembly GCA_040757205.1). Taxonomy (NCBI): domain Bacteria; kingdom Bacillati; phylum Bacillota; species Bacillota bacterium. The sequence goes on along the minus strand of JBFLXL010000004.1, from coordinate 219,358 downwards.
GATTGCAGGATGGCTTCCACCAAACGGCCCGTGTGTGGACCTTTCTGGGCTGCCCAGCGGATGATGCGCGACGGCGTCCACTCAGCGTGTTTCTGGTGAGCCTTGGGCCGGTGTTCCGGGCAGGTGGTGGCCCGGCCGGGGATATAGCTGCGTGCGTGGCTGGCCACCCGGCGGTGACGGTAAAGTACCTCCACCAGATGGGGCCCCAGGCGGACGTCCACCCGTTCGCCCACTAACTGGTGTGGAACGCTGTAGAAATGGCGATCCACCTCGATGTGGTAATCGATGTTCACGTGGGCCGTCTTCCACTCGACGAACGGGTAGCGCTGGGCCGGCAGGGGCTTTAAGGCCGGAAGGTCGAGCTTTTCATAGAGTTCGCGCCGGGTGGTGGGGAGTCTCTTAAACCGGCGGTTGTTGAGCCGCTCCAGGAGTTCTCGGATGGCGCCATTCAGTTCGGTGATGCTAAAGAAGGTGCGGTTACGGAGTGCGGCCAGGATCCAGCGCTCCACGATCTGGACGCCCACCTCGACCTTGGCCTTATCCCTGCCATCTTATCCCGTCAATCACTGACAAATAATCCTGGCAGGGACACCGCGGCGCCGTAGTGGACGGTCATGTCTTGGTAGACCGCGTTGAGTTCGGGTTCGTAGCGGCACGGCTTTTTGACACCTGTTTTGAGGTTGTCCGGCACAATGATCTCGGGCACCCCGGCGAAATACTCGAAGGTGCGGATGTGGGCCGTGATCCAGTTGGCCAGGTTCTGGTTGATGAAGGCTTCCACGTAGGTATAGTTGCTGGCCCCGAGCACGGCCACGAAGATGTAGGCTTGAGTAATCTCGCCGGTTTCACGGTCAACGATGGTGATAGTCTGGCCCGCCCAGTCCACGAACACTTTTTCACCAGCCCGGTGCTCCTGGCGCATCGTGAGGTCCAGCTTGCCGACTCCCTTGCGGTAGTGCTCACAGAACTGGGTGTACTGGTAGCCGTCGGGGTGGGCTTGCTTGTACTCGTGCCATAAGAGCTGGAGGGTGACACCCTTTTTGCGCATCTCGGCATGCAGATAAGCGATGTCCGGCAGCGGCCGGTCCGGCCGGAACTGGGGGCGCCGGAACAACAGCGCCTCCAGGCGGGCGTCATCCATGTCGGCCGGTAGGGGCCAACCGATACCCGCAGCCTTGGCCCGCTGTTCGTAGTCGCGGACGGTGCTGTGACCAATATTGCAGCTGCGTGCCACTTGGCGGGTGCTCAAGCCGGTGCCGAAACGCAGCCGTAGCGCTTCTCTGACTTTGCGCATGGATAACCCCTTTCTCGGCATCTCTACCATCCACATCCCTTGCTGTTTTCCTTGATGGTAGAGCATATGCCCAGGTTTATCCAGCGCCGCCCCGGCTCGCCAACTTCCTAAAGTCTCTGTGTTTCGGTGGAAACCGTCCACCCATTTCGGTCAGCGATCAAAAGTGGACGGTTTAGACCGAAATGACTGTACAGATTCGTCCGAAACGAGTGGACGGTTTCCACCGAAATGGGTGGACGGATTGGGCCGAAATCCGCACCACCCAAACCCAAAAACGCTACATTCCTGATAGATCCTCCGTTGCCACGTCCGGAAAGTCTTTCACGTTCCCCGTCATCACCGTTAAGTGGTGGACTCTCGCCGTGGCCGCGATCAGGGCGTCGGCCATCGCGATCGTCCGCCCCTGCGCCCGTCGGCGCCGCCGTATCCCGGCTGCATCCCGCGCCACGACAACGTCGACCGGCAGCACCTCCCAGGCCGCCAGCAGATGCTCCACGGCCTCCCGGGCTCTGGTCGTCTGCGCCCCGGTCATCAGTTCATGGTAGACAACAGCGCTCGTACACACTTCTCCGGCCGCCACCAGCCTTTCCAGCATCCCCTGGACCGCTGAGGGTAACCGGCCGGTAAGGTGGTCGATCAGCACACAGGTATCTACGAGGTAGGCCATACCGGCACATCCCGCTCCTTGCCGCGTAACTCCCGCACCCACTTGCCCGCGGGCGCGGCGCTCCATTCCGGGGCATCCTCCGCCGCCAGCGCGCCCCGCACGGCCCTGAAACTCTCCAGCGCCAGCTCCCGGCGCAAACGCTCGGCGACGGCGCGCACAATGAAATCGGTCTTCGTCGTTCCATGCTTCTTCAAATAAGCGTCCAATTGCTTGATCAAATCGACCGGCATCCGTACATGTATCATTTGCGTGTCTCGTTCCATTGTAACACCCCCTGTATCGGTTAGTATATCACATCCTGCTCCCGTCAAGAACCCCCGCCGGGCAAACCGTCGATGAAGTCGTGCCGGCTACCTCGCGCTGCCGGGAAAACCACCTTTGTCCCGGGCACTTGTTTTCCGGTCAAACCAGCGGCATACTGGTGCGGGCTATGGTTTTTGCCAGGGATTTGCCGTTTTCCCGCCCCTCGGTCAGGGCGGCGCGGGTGACGACAAAGACCTCCACCGGTACCGGTGCCTGGAGAAATATGGTTTCGGCCAGGTCTCTTACGTGTGTGAACGGCAGCGGAAAGCCGTCAGGAACCACCACGGCAATATCGGCATCGCTGCGAGGGGTCGGCGTACCCCCGGCGTAGGAGCCGAAGAGCCGCACCTCCACGCCCGGAATCTCTTCTGTTAGCCGCCGGGCGCATTCTTTGAGCGTTTTCAGTACCGCTTCCCGGTTAACGAACCGTGTCACGGCAAAATTGGTAAACGGTTTCGGCATCGTTGATCGCCTGCCTTGCCTCGCCCTCGGTGTAATAATCTCGTGGGGTGCCGTGGTCGAAACCGTTGGGGTAGCGTGCCGGAATATAGTGTTTATCCAGGCGCTTGGCGGCCAGCAGGACGGCGTCGGGTATGCGGAGTAAGGTGGTGAGATCGATAAGCAGCCGGGTGACCGAATGGCCCCAGCCTTCGCCGCCGCGATGCTGCACCAGTGCCTTCACCGCTTTTTCGGCCGCCTGGTGAGCGGCGAAACAGGCCCACTCGTAATCACCCATCGGAATGGAATTGCGCGCATGCTGCAGGTCGTACCCCCCTTGGGTCAGCCAATCCATCGCCCTGTTGGCCATGAGTTTAAAATGCTCCTTTCCTGCTGCACGTCTTCGTTATCTTAAAAAGCGGTCTGTCGGGTTAACCGGGCATGAACGGGTTACGAGCTTCAATACCGTCATATAATTGGTTTGCATTGAGATCTTCTGTCCAGATATTTTTGCAACCCATTTCCTTGGCACTGCAAATAATCATGGCGTCCCAAAAAGATATTTTATTGCGCTGTTGAATATCAATGGCGTCTATTACACTTTTAAGCCCTGGTTTATGAAGGCGCCACCGACCAAGATCATCAATAATACGAACTGTTTCCAGCCGCGTTAAGGGGTGGGGAATTTTTTGCGTTAGGTTAACATAAAACTCCTGCAATACCTGAATACTCAAGCATCCCCTGCCCGAATCCCAAAGTTCTGAAACCAACGCCGAGGCACGCCGGTGTTTTTCGGTACTGCTTACATCGTATGCATAAATTAGAATGTTAGTGTCCACGAACTGGAGTTCAGCATCACCTGGCATGTAAATCGTCTCTTTTCCAGGCTATTTTCCCCTTTACCCCCAGGTCGAACCCTTTTTTCATAGCAGCAAGCTGTCTGGCCTTTGCTTTACTATAGGCGTCATCTTTTTCAACAATGTCTTCCAGGGTTTCTGCCAGAAGGCGGGAAAGGGACGTTTGCCTGTTTACAGCAATATGTTTTGCTTTTTTTAAAACGTCCTTGGGCACTGATATGGTAACATTCTGTTTTTCCATTCTTTTTACCCTCCACGCAACTAAGTGTAGCACATTTTACGTGAAGACGCAAGCCTCGTTGCCTCGTCATTCCGCAGCTCCTGACAGGCCCTCCACGACGCACCCGGGGTTGCCCATTAAACCGGAATTGGCACGGTCCACCTTGTCCGCCAGCCCTTTCTTGGCGAACCACTCGCGCAAAAGGGAGACGGCCTCGAAAACGGCGGGCGGGGCGCGGGTTGGAAACATTTCGGCCGGTTCGAAGCCGAGCAGGATGTCGGCCCGGCCGGACGGGATCATGGCGCCGAAGAGGTTCTGGCCGATGCGCACCTGCTTGGAGGAAAAGGCGCGGGTTGCGGCGAACTGAACGGTGAACAGAAAAGCAGAGGGGGCGTTCGGAAGGTGGCCCGGGTACTGACCGTGAAACACATGAACCGCTGCATCGCCTGCTATTCGTGCATGCTGGCCTGCACGCGCACCGTTTCCGGGCGGTTTTCCCTGGCCGCGAGCGCGATCCAGATCCGCACGCGCGGCGGGTTGCAGAGCAAGCTGGCCGCCGATGTGTGCCTGGGGTGCGCCGAACCGGCCTGTGCCGCCGCCTGCCCGCCGGAGGCCCTGCGGCCGCGCCCCGGGGGCGGTGTGCGCTTCACCCGGGCGCGGTGCGACGGCTGCGGGGCCTGCGTGGCGGCCTGTATCGCGCGCGTCATCCGGATGGACCCCGAAGACGACCGGCCCATCGTCTGCGTACAGTGCGGGGCTTGCGCGAAATACTGCCCGCACGACATCTTAGAAATGGCCGCGGTGCGCGAGGGGGGTGCGTGATGGTGCCGGAAGAGCGCGTCTTGAATATTCTGCACCTTGACCTGGACCGTCTGAGCTGGAAAAAAGAAACCCGCGCCGACCTGGGCGACTACCTGGGAGGGGTCGGCCTGGCGAGCAAGCTTTTCGCCGAACGGTGGCGGCCCACGATGCGGCCGTTGGACCCGGAGCAACCGGTGGTGCTGGCCATCGGGCCGCTTTCCACCGTGTTTCCGCTGGTTACCAAGACGGCGGCCGTATTCCACTCCCCCCTGACCGGGGAGTGGGGCGAGAGCTACGCCGGGATGCGGCTGGCCCTGGCGCTCCGGTTTGCGGGCTGGGACGCCCTGGTGATCACCGGGCGGGCCGCCCAACCGGTTTACGCTTCGGTTGCGCCGGACCGGGTGTCCTTCCGGGACGCGCGGGGCCTTTGGGGCCTTTCCACCGAGGAGACCGGGCGCATTCTGCGGGAGTGGGAGGCGGGGCGGGGGCACCGCAGCATCATCCGGATCGGGCCGGCCGGGGAGCGGGGCGTGGCCTTCGCCGGGGTGAACGTGGATACTTACCGCCATTTCGGGCGCCTGGGCCTGGGCGCCGTGTTCGGCGCCAAGAACTTGAAGGCGCTGGCGGCGTACGGGGACAAGAACTTTCCGATTCCGGACCGCAAGGCCTACCGGGCGGTGTACGACGAGGTGTTCCGGCGGGCGGTGAACACCGGCCTGCTGGAGAAATACCACGGGCTGGGCACGGCGGGGAACATTATGGTACTGGACGGCCTGGGCGCCCTGCCCACCAGAAACCTGCGGCAGAGCCGTTTCGAGCACGCCGCGCGGATCAGCGGCGAAGCGTTCGCGAAACAGACGCTCTTGCGCAAGCTGGCTTGCCCGGGCTGTCCGGTGGGCTGTATCCACATCGGTCTGTACCGGCGCCGGTTTGACACGGGCCATGAATACGAAAGCACCGCGCTGGCCTACGACCACGAGTTGATCTACGCTCTGGGGTCGCTTTTGGGCATCGGTGAAACCGACGGTGTGTACGCCCTGATCGAGAAGGTTGAACTCCTGGGTCTGGACGCGATCACCAGCGGGGTGCTGCTGGCCTGGGCGACCGAGGCCCTGGAAAAAGGCCTCCTCAGTGCGGATGAACTGGAGGTGCGGCTGGCCTTCGGGGAGCCGGAAGGTTATCTGGCCGCCCTGGACCGGGTGGTCGGCCAGCCGAACGACCTGTACCGGACCCTGGCCCGCGGGCTGGAAGCCGCGGCGCACACCTACGGCGGCCGCGACTTCGCCCTGACCCTGGGCGGCCACGAGATGGCCGGCTACCACACCGGGTACGGGTTCCTGCTGGGCCAAGCCGTGGGCGCCCGGCACTCGCACCTGTGCAACGCCGGGTACGCGGCGGACCAGGACTTGGGTCCGGATTTCGACGCGGGCGTCCTGGTGGACCGGCTGATCGCCGAGGAGAAGTGGCGCCAGGTCCTGAACAGCCTTTGCATCTGCCTCTTTGGGCGCGGGTTGTGGGACCGGGAGACGGTGCGGGCGGCCTTGGAATGCCTGGGGATCGAGGCCGGGGGCAGCTTCCTGACGGACCTGGGTGACCGGATTTTCCGGCTGAAGAACAAAGTGAAGCGGGAGATGGGTTTCGATTTCGGCACCCTGCGGTTTCCGCGCCGCTGCCTGGAGACGCCGACTCTGCAGGGGCGGTTGGACGAGGCGGTGCTTAAGGACCTTCTGAAACGCTACATCGCCAAAGCCGGCGTGTAACCCCGCGCGTCGCGCACTTAAAAGTGGACCTTCCCGGACATGCCGAAACACCCAAGACCTCCCCCGAGAATAGAATAAATGTTCATTTTGGCACACGGAGGGCGCACGGGCCGACCGCGCACCGGCCGCAGACATCGCAAAGCCCCAGGTCGCGGTAGTAGTCGCTTACCTCGAGCAGGCGCCGGTAGCACCGTTGCCGGTCCAGTCCGTCCCGGGAAAGTGCTCCGGTGGGGCAAAGCCGGACGCAGGCGGCGCAGTTCCCGCCGCGCCTGTGCAGGCAGTGCTCTTTCGCTGCCGGCGGGCCGGCCTTCAGCGGGGCGTCGGTGACCAGGCTCCCCAGCCGGCCCGCGCAACCGGCCCTGGTGATCAGCATGTGGTGGAGCCCGAAGGTGCCCAGGCCGCACAGGTAGGCGACGTGCTTGTGGGACCAGGCCGAGACCAGGGTGGCCGGATCGAAGTTGTGGGTGGGTTTTTGCCAGGCCGCTCGGGCTCCCGCCTTTCTCAGGCCGTCAACCAGTGTTTCACATACCAAACTGATCAGCCCGTTCGTTTCGAGGTAGGCTTCGGTCCATTGCCGGCTTACGTAGGGGTCGCGGCGGTGCGCGCGCACCAGTTCCGCGGAGAACGGCAGGAAAAAGGCCACCACGCTCTCGGCTCCGGGAAGAAGGTCCCGCGGTCCGAGGTGTCCGGCCCCCACGGCCTTTTTGAGCCGCTCGAAGCCCGGATCGTCGGCCCGGGCGAACCCGACGAGCGGGGTGCGGTAGGCGGTCCTTCCGGCGAACCGGTGGACCAGTTCGATGATCAGGCCCTTTAAGTACGCTTCCGTGACCGTGTGTCCCCCTTGCGCAATAGGCGTACCGACGGTGCGGCAGGCAATCATTCTCCGCGACCCCTTCCGTTACCTGCTCGCTGTTGCCGGAACGCGGTCATTTTCGAATTCAGGATCAGCGGGCCGATTACCCGCATCGGCACACCTCCGGCGCCGTAATTCCCCGGGTACGGACAGGGCTTTTATATGGGCGTCTAAAGCTCGGCGTGGTTGCTGCCGAAAAAAGAGCAGTATATACTAAAAATTATGCAAACTTACGCACTCAAAACGGCCCGGTGAAGGTGGTAAAACGGTGCGCTCGTCACGCGCGATCGGCTTGTTTCAAGAGTTGGTTGATCTTATTGAGGTTCAGCGACTGCAAGCGGATTTCTCGGCGGCCACCGGACTGGCCACCTCCATTCTTGATCCGGACGGGCAGGTGCTGACCAAATCCGGCTGGACCGATCTTTGCACTGTGTTTCATCGCGGTACCCCTGCTGCTGCCGCGCGTTGCCGGGAGAGCGACCGTCGAATTCTGGCCGAGGCGGCCCGCAATCGGGGTGAGGTGATACAAAACTGCGCGAACGGCCTGGTTATGGCGGCCACCCCGATTGTCGTCGCCGGGCGCCACCTCGCCACGATCATCCTGAGCCAGGTGTTTTTCGAATCTCCCGACGAGGACCGTTTCCGGTCTCAGGCACGTATGCTCGGCCTCGAGGAGGAGCCCTACCTGGAGGCGGTCCGGCGCATCCCGGTGCTGACGAAGAAGGAATTCCTGCTCAAAATCCGGTTCATCGGCAACCTTGCCGGGCTGATTTCGACCCAGGGTCAGCGCAATTGGGAGCAGAAGGCGTTGGAGGATGAACTGCGCCGGGAGCGGGTCCACCTGCAGGCTGTCTTTCAGGGTTCCGGCAGCGGTATGCGGATCATCGGCACCGACTATCGAATCGTCGAACAGAACCAGGAGATGGAACGGCTCTCCGGCGTGCCCGGGCGCGAGGCCGTCGGGCAAAAGTGTTTCCAGTCCTTTCATCACGCCTGCTGTGGCACCGCGGACTGTATCCTGCACCGGATTTTGGCGGGCGAGGAGCGCGTGCGGCTCGAAGTCGAAAAAACGCGGCCCGACGGCCAAAGAGTCGACGTCAGCCTGATCGCCACCCCGCTCAAAAATCCGTCCGGCAAGATCACCGGCGTCATTGAGAGCTTCGAGGACATCACCGAACGGAAACTGATGGAGGAAAGGCTCCGCACCTCCCAAAACGTCCTAAACTTGGTCTTCAACAACGTGTACGACGCTATTTTCATTCACGCGTCCGACGGCCGGATCATCGACGTCAACCGCAAAATGTTGGAAATGTACGGGGTCGAGCGCGATGAGGCCCTCACCCTGTCAATTCGTGATGACTTCTCCGGTCCGGACAACCCGCTGGACCAGTTGCCCAGGATATGGGAAAGAGTGCTGGCCGGGGAGTCCGAGCTTTTCGAGTGGCAGGCCCGCCGTCCTATTGATGGTTCAGTCTTTGATGTAGAGGTATTCTTGTGCCGGCTGGTCCTGAACGGGGACGAGGTCGTCCTGGCGACCGTCAGGGACATCACCGAACGGAAGCGGAGCCAAAAGGCCTTGCAGGAGAGCCATGAGGAACTCGAGACGGCCAACGAGGAGCTGGTCGCGGTCAACGAGGAGTTGGTCGCGGTCGAGGAAGAACTCCGGCAACAGATGGCGGCGCTGGAGCAGAGCCGGGAAGCCCTGGAGGCCGCCAACAGGCGGCTGGCGGACATCATTGAATTTTTTCCCGACGCCACCTTCGTGGTGAACCGGAAAAGAAAGGTGGTGGCCTGGAACCGGGCCTTGGAGGAGCTGACCGGCGTACCGAAGGCGGACATCATCGGCCGGGGTGTTCAAGTTTGCGCGGAAGCTTTCTACGGCGTACGCCGGCCGCTTTTGACCGACCTCATCATCGGCCGGGGGGGCCGGGACCTCGAAAAACGCTACGATTATGTCGAGCGCCGGGGGAACACCCTCTACGCCGAGGTGTTCATACCGATGGTGAAAAACGGGCGGGGCGCCCACGTATGGAAAACGGCCTCGCCGCTTTTTGATCAGGCGGGCAGACTGGTCGGGGCGATCGAGTCGATCCGCGATATTTCGGACCTCAAGCGGGCGCAGGAGGAAATCAGGACCCAGAAGGCTTATTTCGAACAGCTTTTCGAAAACTCGCCCCTGGCCATCGTCATGCTCGACGACCGGGACCGGATCATCAGCACCAACCGGGGATTTCAAAGCCTCTTTCAGTACTCGGCCGCGGAGGTCGCCGGCCGCCCGATCGATAGACTCATTACCCCACCGGAGCGGTCCGACGAGGGCGCCACTTTCACCTGCTTCGTCCGGGAAGGTGAAACAGTGCAGGCGGAGACGGTGCGCCGGCGCAAGGACGGCAGCCTGGTGGAGGTGAGCGCCCTGGGTTTTCCCATTGTGCTCGACAATCAACTGGCGGGCGCGTACGCGATATACGACGATATCGCGGTGCGCAAGCAGGCGCAAGCGGCGCTTTTGGAAAGCGAGGGCCGGCTGAAAACGGTACTGGATTCCATTCAGAGCGGGGTGGTGGTCATCGACGCCCAGACGCACCAAATCGTGAGCGCGAACCGGGTGGCCGCCGGAATGGTCGGCTGTCCCGCCGAAGACATCGTCGGTTCGGTCTGCCACCAATTCATCTGCCCGGCCGAGAAGGGCGCGTGTCCGATCACGGACTTCGGACAGAGCATCGACTGTTCGGAGCGCGTCCTGCTTAGAGCAAACGGCGAAATCGTATCGATCATCAAGAACGTGGCGCCGGTGTTTTTCAACGGTCGAAAGCACCTGATCGAAAGCTTCGTCGACATTACCGCGCGCAAACAAGCGGAGGAAGAGCTCACGAAGGCCAAGGCGCTCCTGGACGGGGTGCTGGATGCGATTCCGGACGTGGTCGGGGTTCAGGACTCCGACCACCGGATCATCCGCTTGAACCAGGCGGGTTACCGGTTGTTCAACCTGACGCCCAGGCAGGTCAAAGGGAAGAAGTGCTACGAACTGATCGGGCGTTCAAGCAGGTGCCGGCCCTGCGCCACCGAGAAGGCCTGGCGGACCAAGCGGCTGGAACGGGTGGAGAAGTTCGTTCCCGAGCTCGGCCGGTATCTGGACTGCCGCAGCAACCCCGTGCTGGATGAGAACGGTAATACCATCATGGTCGTGGAACAGTTCTACGACGTCACCGAGCGGAGGCTGATGGAGGAGCGTCTGCGACATTTGAGCCTGCACGACCCGCTGACCGGACTTTACAACCGGTACTACTTCGAGCAGGAGCTGCGCCGCGCCGAGGGGACACGCCAGGTTCCGATCGGCGTCATTGTGTGCGACGTGGACGGGCTGAAACTGGTGAACGATACTCTGGGCCACGACGCCGGTGACGCTTTGCTTGTGGCCACGGCCGCAGTACTCAAGCAATCATTTCGGCAGGGCGACATGATCGCCCGGGTCGGCGGCGACGAATTCGCCGTGCTGCTCCCCGGCAGCGGCCTGGAAATCGTGGAAGAGGCGGGCGATCGCATCCGGGAAGCGGTTGCGAATTACAACTCCACCAAACCCGAGATGGCCTTGAGCATCTCCGTGGGCTTTGCGGTGGCCGACGAGTCGCCGGTGAACGTGAAGGAACTCTTCCGGGAAGCGGACAACAACATGTACCGGGTCAAGCTGCACCACAGCCGAAGCGCCCGCAGCGCCATCGTCCAAACCCTGATGAAGGCGCTGGAGGCCCGCGACTTCATCACCGAGGGACACGCCGACCGCCTGCAGACTCTGGTGGTGGCCATGGCGGCGGCGCTTGAGCAAAACGAACGGATAATGACCGACCTTCGGCTTCTGGCCCAGTTTCACGACCTCGGCAAGGTGGGAATACCCGACCGCATCCTGTTCAAGGCCGGACCCCTGACTTCGGAGGAAGTCGCCGAAATGCGGCGGCACAGCGAAATCGGACACCGGATCGCTCTTTCCGCACCCGACCTGGCACCCATTGCGGACTGGATCCTGAAGCACCACGAGTGGTGGAACGGCGGGGGGTACCCGCTCGGCCTCAAGGAGGAGGAGATTCCCCTGGAGTGCCGGATTCTGGCCATCGCGGACGCCTACGACGCCATGACCAACGACCGCCCGTACCGCAAGGCGATGTCCCACCAGGACGCAGTGGCCGAACTGAAAGCGTACGCCGGGATTCAGTTCGATCCTTCGTTGGTTGAAGTATTTCTGAAGCTGTTCGACCGGCCGGCGCCGCCGCCGGACCCGGCCTGACCGGCTTTGCGCCGGCTGCCGGCCGGAACACCACCCGCAGAAAACTGCCCGCAGAAAACAGTATTGGAGCAACAAATAATCGATGGACGACCGTGAGGCCGAAAAAGAGCTGGTTGCCCGCGCCCGGCATTGCCCGGAGGCCTTCGGCCGGCTTTACGATCAAAACTATCCGGCGCTGCTCAATTATTGCTTGCGCCGGACGGGCGATGTTGAGCTGGCGCAGGATATCACCGCCGAAACCTTTGTCAAGGCGCTTAGAAATATCGGGCGCTTCGAATGGCAAGGGGGTTCCTTTTCGGCCTGGCTCTACCGCATCGCCGGCAATGAGCTCGCCGACTATTATCGTAAAGGCGCCTACAAAGCGGTTTCCCTGGAATACCTGCGGGAGAGCCAAGAATTTGAACCGGCGGCGCTTCACGAACTGGACGCCGAATTGATTGCCGCACAAGAAGAATTGGCGCGTCATCAGGAATTCTTGGCTTGTCGGCGGCAAATCGGCCGGCTGCCGCTTAAATACCAGGAGGTTATCGCTTTGCGTTTTTGGGCCGGCAAGAGCCATAAAGAGATCGCCGAGATTCTGGGCAAACCGGAAGGAACGGTCAAGTCGCTTTTGCACCGCGGTTTGGAAAGACTGCGGAATCAGTTGGGCAAAAAAACGTAAAAAATACTGCAACCTTTTTCCCGAGGCAGCGTTAATATGGCAAAGGGCTGAGTGAAATGAAAAAAACAACTGACGCCGACAGCAGGGAACTGCAGGCCATGCTGGAAAACCTCGAGCTTCCCGAGGTGCACTTGCCGGCACACCAGAGGCGCTTGAGAGATATGCTGCTTGCCTCCGGCCACTTCAAAAAAGAAGGTGCGCCGCTCTCAGCCCCCCAAAAAAACAGCGGGAGGATTAATATCATGAAACCAGGAAGATGGTCGCTCGTTGCCTCGCTTGTTGCGGTAGTTTTGGCTGTGGGTGCCTACATGGCTTTCTTTGCCGCCCCCCGGGCGGTGGCGGGCCTGGCTCTGCAGGTCAACCCGGCGGTAACCCTGACCCTCGGCGAGCGAAACACCGTCATCGATGCGGAAGGCTTGGACGCCCGGGGAGAGTCGCTGCTGGCCGGGTTGGAGCTAACGGGCCGAGAGATGCCGGAGGCGCTGCGTCTAATTGCGGACGCGCTGCATGAGGCCGGTTTGCTTGGCGATGAACGCCGGATACTGGTAGCGCTGCACCCGGTCGGGGACAGGGCGGGAGAGGCGGAGTTGACCGCCACGGCCGATACTGTGCGCCAAACGCTCGGCGGGTACTTGGCGGAGCACGGTCTGGCGGCGGAGGTCGCCAGCGTCGTGCTCACCGCCGAGCTGGCCGATGCCGCCCGCGCCGCCGGCCTGTTCCCGGCCGACTATGTTGACCTGGTGGCTGCGGTTGGATCCCCGGTGGCCATGCAGGCGCTCAACCTGCAAAGGGAGCTGGCCCTTGACCCGGTGCGGTTCAAAGAAGAATTCGGCACGATTGCGGCCGCGCTGATCGACATGACGGAGGCGGGAATAGCCGGAGACAATGCCCTGGCCGTCCTGAAGGGAGCCCTGACCGCCGACCCGGAACTGGAGGAGCTGGCCACCATCACGGCCGCGATGATTGATCTTCACCAAGCCGGAGCAACGCAAAAAGACATGATGTCCGTCTTTGCCCTGCTGGAGGAACGGGCGGCCGCAGGCGTGGAAAGGGCGCTGCTCCTGGAAGAAATCACTACTGTCACCGCCGCCAAAATAGATCTTATGGACGCCGGCGTTCCGGCAGCGACGGCGCTGGCGGTGCTCAGAACGGCTCTGCAGGCCGATCCGAAACTGGAAGAGTTGACCACCATCACGGCCGCGATGGCGGACCTCGTTGAAGAAGGACTGAGTGAAGAAGAAGCCCTGGCCAGGATTCAGAGGGCCATCAAGGCTGATCCCACCTTGCAGGACTTCGACGACTTGATTGAAGCTCCCGAGGAAAGAGAAGAAGCGTCTGGAGCTACCGAGGCCGGCCGGCCCCAGCCGGCTGAGCCTCAAAGAGAAAAAGCGCCTGGCGCCACCAAGCCGGCTGAGGAAAGAGAAGCAGCGCCTGGAGCTGACCAGCCGGCTGAGGAAAGAGAAGCAGCGCCTGGGGTTACCGAGGCCGGCCGGCCCCAGCTGGCCGAGCCTCAGGATGAACCTCAAGGGCCGGCCCTCACCCCCGGTGACGGGGCGAACGGAGAAAACTGAGTGCGCAACAAGGCGTGACCATGGTGAGGCCACCGGCGGGTGGCCTTTTTGTTATGTCAGGCCACAACAGTTTTTAATGGTCTAAAACGCAAGTTGGGATCCACTAACGCACGCCGCCGTCCGCGGGCACCCGCATCCGCTGGTGCCCGGCCTCGGCGGCGTAGGCTAGTACGCGCTGGAGCACTTCGTCCCGGCGGCGGTCGACGGCCGCGAAGTCCATGGCCGGGATGTAGAAGGTCTCCAGGTGGTCGTGGGTCCGCTTGGCCTCGCCGATGTAGCGCACCGCCCGGTTCAGGGCGGCGGTGAAGCGCTGCCCGGCGCTCATCAGCTCCACCTCGTACTCGGCGAGCCGGCCGCGGTCCAGGAAGACGTCCAGGTCGTACGCCGCCACCCGCAGCCCGGGCACGGTGCCCGGCTGGAAGCCGACCTCCTCCACGTCCTTTAAGACGGCCGCCTTAGCCGCCGGGATCACCACCAGGTCGGCCCGGTGCGGCTCCAGGGCGCAGTGGTACACCTCGGTATCGAGCCCCCGGGCGTGGGCGGCGCGGGCCACCGTCTCCACCAGGGTGGAGCGGCCGCTGCCCGGGCGGCCTTTCAAGTGGTAGAGCTGCTTCACCTCGGGCAATAGACTGCCGATGTGGTGGACCACGCCGTCGGGGGAGACGGCCGAGCGGAAGAGGTGCCTGGCCCGCGGCTCGGCCTCGTACCGGCCGGCCCGTTCGCCCAGGATCTCCCGGATGAGTTCGCCGGTCAGCCGGTTCACCGGGGCAAAGCGCATGCTCTCGGTGACGTAGCTTTCCATTTCGTCCCGGATCACTTTCGCCTCGGCCAGTTGGCTGTAGGCGGTGGCGAACAGGCGCCCGAGCCGCCGGTTTGCGGCCAGGATCTCTTCCCTGGCGGCCCGGAGCTTTGCCTCGTCCCAGTAGTCGCCCAGGTGGATGATCTCTGAGACCGCGCCCGGGTGCACCGGGTCGACCACGTGCGGGGCGGTGCCGTCCAACAGCGCCGTCCCGGCGGCCGGGATGACGACCCCGTCAAGCGAGCCGTTGTCCGAAGAGCAGTGGTGGTGCTCGATGTCAAACCCGCGGGCGAGCAGCTTATCCCCGATTTTGCGCATGAAGCTCGACTTCCCGACGCCCGGCCCGCCCTTGAGGATGAACACCCGGGCGGCGTCCGGGGGAACCAGGTGGTCGTAAAAGGAAAAGAAACCTAGCGCGGTGTTCCCCCCGGGGAACACGTGTTTAATTCTGCCGGTGCCCAATGGATGGCCCTCCTTCTAATTTCTGCGTGCGCTTTATCTCCCCGCCCAACGCCGTTGGTGAACGGGACTGACGCCCCCCCCGAAAGACCAAGTCACAGACAGGGTTCCAAGACCCGGTTGGTGAACGGGTCGGGTGCCTTGTGTGCCGCTGGTACATTGTACGGGCGCTGCCGACCGGCAGTCACCGAAGAACGCCGCCGGCACCGGTGCCAATTAATTCCTGCCTGCCTGTGCCGTAGGCAGACAGGTCCGGGAGCCATCCTTACTACCGGATGGTCACCCGGTACACAACTGCGGGATTCCGACGCCGGAGGGGTCAAAATGGTCTCCTTACTACCGGATGGTCACCCGGTACCCACGCAGCCAGGCGTCGACCTGGCAGAGGTAGGCGAAGAGCTGCGGGCCGGCCATCAGTTGCCCGAACCAGGTGGCGCCGGACGGGGAACCGTCCGTTCGGAGCAGTTCCCGGACGTAGGCGGTGTCGAGGAGCGCGGGCAAGGGTGAGGCCGGATCGTCCAGCACCTGCCGGAGTTTCGCCCGCACCGCCTTCAGGTAGCCGGGGTGGTGGGTCTTTGGGTAAGGGCTTTTGCGCCGGTGGAGCACCTCCGGGGGAACGACGCCGTCCAGGGCCAGCCGCAGGATGCCCTTTTCCCACCCGCCCCACGTCTTCATGCCCCAGGGGATGTTCCACACGTACTCCACCAGGCGGTGGTCGCAAAAAGGCACCCGCACCTCCAGGCCGGCGGCCATGCTCATGCGGTCCTTGCGGTCCAAAAGCGTGGTCATGAACCACATGAGGTTCAAGTAGAACATCTCGCGCCGCCGGGACTCGGCCGGGTCCTCGCCGGGCAGGCGGGGCACCTCGGCCAGGGTTTCGGCGTACCGGGCGGCCACGTATTCCTCCGGGCAAAGCGCCCGGGCCAGTTCCGGCTGCAAGAGGCGCATCCGCGCCCCGGTGGAGCGGGACCAGGGGAAGGTCCCGGCCGCAAGGTCCTCCTCCCGGTGGAACCACGGGTAGCCGCCGAACACTTCATCGGCGCACTCGCCCGACAGCGCCACGGTGAACTCCTTCTTGATCTCCCGGCAGAACAGGTAGAGCGAGGTATCGATGTCCGCCATGCCGGGCAGGTCGCGGGCCTGGACGGCCGGGCCCAGGGTGTCCAACAGTTCCGGGGTGTCGGCCCACACCGGATGGTGAACGGTGCCCAGCCGGTCCGAAACCAGGCCCACCCAGGCGGAATCCGCGTCGGGCTGGAACCGGTTCGGGCGAAAATACCGCTCGTTGTCCACGAAATCGATGGAGTAGGTGTGCACCGGGCCCCGGCCGTTCTTCGCGAAGGCGCCGGCGGCGAAGGCGGTCAGCGCGCTGGAGTCCAGGCCGCCCGAAAGCAGCGTGCACACGGGCACATCGGCGACCAACTGGCGCTCCACGGAATCCCGCAGCAGGGCGCGCACCGTGGCCGCGGTGGCCGCCGGATCGTCGGTGTGGGGGCGGCTCTCCAACGCCCAGTAACGCCGGATGCGGACGCCGTTCCGGTCGAGAAAAAGGCAGTGTGCGGGCTTGAGTTCCGAGAGGCCGCGAAACACCCCGTGCCCCGGGGTGCGGGCCGGGCCGAGCGCGAACACCTCGGCCAGCCCCTCGGCGTCCACCTCCGCCCGCACGGACCGGTGGGCCAGGATGGCCTTTTGCTCCGAACCGAACAGGAACGCCTTGCCTTGCACGCTGTAGAAAAGAGGCTTGACGCCCATCCGGTCGCGGGCCAGGAAGAGCGTCTGGTCGGACGCATTCCAGACCGCGAAGGCGAAAATGCCGTTTAAACGGGGGAGACAGTCCGCGCCCCACTCGATGTAGGCCAGCAGCAGCGCCTCGGTGTCCGAATGGCCGCGGAAAACGTGCCCGCGTGCCTCCAGGTCCCGGCGCAGTTCGGGGGTGTTGTAGAGTTCGCCGTTGTAAACCAGGACGTACTTGCGTTCCCCGCGCCGGCGGACCATGGGCTGGCCCCCTCCTTCCGGGTCCACCACGATCAGGCGCCGGTGACCGAGGGCCGCGTGCTCCGAAAGCCAGAAACCGGAGGCGTCCGGCCCCCGGGGGGTTAGGGTCGCGGTCATTTTCGCGATCACCGGGCGTTCCCGGCCGAGGTCCCGCTCCCAATCGATCCAGCCGGCGAGGCCGCACATCTGCAGTGGTTCCCCCTTTCTAAAAGCACAAGAAACAGCGCCACGACGAGTTCCGCTCAGAACTCTTGAACTCGTGGCGCCGTTGCCTTGAGTTATTAAAAGTCTTTCGGTTCTTCCCCATCTTACGGGGGAGAGCGGCGACTTGACATTGCCCTGGCTGGGCAATACCGCGGGAAATAATTCCATAGCTATAGCTCCATAGCATAGATTGTATACAGGATTCATTGCCGGAGAGGCTTGACGAAGGCCGGAGCGGCGGATACAATTACGGCGTAATCACATACCGGCGATACACTGAGGTATCGAAATCAGGCCAGCGGCGCCCTTCTTTTGGGGGGCGTCTATCTGTTTTCCAGGACCGGGCGGGTGGCCGGCCTCCGCGACGGTCGAACGAAAGGAGGTGAGGCGGCGTGAAGAAGATCGAGGCGGTGATCAGACCCGGCAAGTTCGAGGAAGTGAAGCAGGCGCTGGGGAAGTTCGGAATCAAGGGGATGACCGTCACCGACGTTTTGGGCTGCGGTCTTCAACACGGGCAGCGGGAAATCTACCGGGGCACGGAGTTCATCAAACTTCTGCCCAAGGTGAAGATCGAAGTCGTGGTGCAGGAGGCTGTGCTGGATCAGGTGATCGAGACAATCACCACGGTGGCCCGGACGGGCGAGGTCGGAGACGGGAAGATCTTCATCTACCCGGTCGAGACGGCGGTCAGGATCAGGACGGGTGAATCCGGTGACGCGGCCATTTAGCAGTCACCGAACTTTAAAGCAGGCAACGGCGCCTCGGCGGTGGAACCAATTGGTAGAACCATTAAATCCCCCGGGGTGCCTTGTTTTCCGGACAGGGATCATTCCCGGGCATCTGAAAAAGGAGTTGAAGGCACGATGCGGGTACAGGGAATTAAGGGGCGTTTGCGCTGGCGGGTGATCCTGCCGCTCACGGCCGCACTGACGGCGGTTCCCGGCCTGGCCCTGGCTGGCGAAGCGGCGGCGAGCCCGGCCGACACCGGTTTCGTTTTGATTTCGGCCGCGCTGGTAATGTTGATGATTCCCGGTCTGGCCCTGTTTTACGGCGGCATGGTTTCGCGGAAGAACGTGGTGAACACGTTGATGATGAGTTTTGCGATGCTTGGGCTGATCACCGTGGTGTGGGTGTTGTGGGGTTATTCCCTGGCGTTCGGCCCCGGCACCGCCGGTCTGATCGGTTCCTTGGACTTCCTGGGGTTTAAGGGTGTGGGGGCGGACGTCGTGTACACCCTGCCGCACGGCGCCTTCGCGGTATTCCAGATGATGTTCGCGGCTCTGACGGTGGCCCTGATTTCCGGCGCTTATGCCGAACGGATGCGGTTTTCCGCCTGGGTGATTTTCGGGGTGCTCTGGGCGACCGTCGTCTACTCCCCGCTCTGCCATTGGATTTGGGGCGGCGGCTGGATGGCCGGGCTGGGGGTGCTGGACTTCGCCGGTGGCAAGGTGGTGCACATCAGTTCGGGCGTCGCCGGCCTGGTCGGCTGCCTGGTGCTCGGGGCGCGCCGGGGCTTCGGGAAGCGGCCGATGCCGCCGCATCACCTGCCGATGGTGCTGCTGGGGGCGGCTCTGCTCTGGTTCGGCTGGTTCGGTTTCAACGCCGGCAGCGCGCTGGAGGCGGGTGCGCGGGCCGCGAACGCCTTCGTGGTGACCCAGATCGCCGCGGCGACGGCGGCCATGACCTGGGCCTTCGCCGATTGGCTGCGGCACGGCAAGCCGACCATCCTGGGCACGGCGTCGGGCTGCATCGCCGGTCTGGTGGCGATCACTCCGGCCGCCGGTTTCGTGACGCCTCTGGCGGCGATCGCCATCGGCTTCGGCGGCGGGCTGTTCTGCTTTGTCGCCGTGACGATTCTGAAGCACAGACTCGGCTATGACGACTCGCTGGACGTTTTCGGCATCCACGGCGTGGGCGGCATCTGGGGCGCCCTGGCGACCGGCGTCTTCGCCACCGCCGCGGTCGGCGGCGTGGACGGTCTTTTGGCCGGCAACCCGGCGCAGCTCGGCATCCAGGCGATCGGCGTGGTGGCCACCATCGTCTTCGTGGGCCTGGCCACTTTCGTCCTCCTGAAGCTCGTGGGCGTGTTCGTGCCGCTTAGGGCAAGCGCGGACGCCGAGGACACCGGTCTGGACATCGCGCAGCACGGCGAGGACGGCTACAGCGACTACGTGGGCGGCGGGGTGCTGTACCGCGAACCGCCGGGAATCCCGGCGACGGTCCGAAGCGAGGCCCCGGCCCCGTCCGGCGCGCGCTCTTGACCGAAGTGCTCGGTGTAAAACAGAATACCGGGGCGAGGAGGCCCCTGTCCGGACGGTGGCGTTTGGCGCAGGGGCCTCCCTATTTCCGGCCGGGGTAAGGCGAGGGCCGCGCCCACGACGATTCCTCGCCGCCACCGGGAGGAAAAAGGGGGACTGTCCCCCTTTTTCGGGGGGAGGTCCGAGCGGCAAGTGTTTTAAGTTATTATCCTGACCCTGTCTTGACCCTTAACTAACGAGGGAGGTGCGTTTTAAGGTGACCAGAAAGATCGCGATTTACGGCAAAGGCGGCATCGGCAAATCCACGACCACCCAGAACACGGCGGCGGCCATGGCCCATTTTTTTGGCCGGCGCATCATGATTCACGGTTGCGACCCCAAGGCCGATTCCACCCGCCTGGTCCTGGGCGGGATGATGCAGACCACGGTGATGGACACCCTGCGCGAGGAGGGCGAGGAGGCGGTTACCCTGGACCGGGTGTGCCTGCGGGGTTTCGGCCGGATCCTGTGCGTGGAGTCCGGCGGCCCCGAGCCCGGCGTGGGCTGCGCCGGCCGGGGGGTGATCACGGCCATCAACCTGATGGAGGACCTGGACGCTTACCGGGATGAACTGGACTTCGTGTTCTTCGACGTTCTGGGCGACGTGGTGTGCGGCGGGTTCGCCATGCCGGTGCGCGAGGGCAAAGCCCAGGAGATTTACATCGTCGCGTCCGGCGAGATGATGGCCCTGTACGCGGCGAACAACATCTGCCGCGGGATGGTCAAATACGCCGAACAGAGCGGGGTGCGCCTGGGCGGCGTGATCTGCAACAGCCGCCGGGTGGAAGGCGAACGGGAATTGCTGGAGGAGTTCTGCACGCTGCTGGGCACCCGGATGATAATGTTCATCCCGCGCGACAACATCGTGCAGAAGGCGGAATTCAACCGCCGGACGGTTACTGAGTTCGCGCCCGATTCCGGGCAGGCGGCGGTCTACCGGGAACTGGCGCGCCGGATCATTGAAAACGACCACTTCGTGATCCCGACCCCCATGACCATGGACCAGATGGAATTGCTGGTGCAAAAGTACGGATTACTCGACCTGGAGGAGGCGGGCTAGTTGAAGAAGATCACCGCCGTGGTCCGGCCGGAGCGGGCCGAGGAAGTGGCCCAAGCCCTGGCCGGGGCCGGGTTTTCGGCCCTCACCAAAATGGACGTCGCCGGGCGCGGCAAGCAAATGGGCCTGCGCATGGGCAGTGTCTACTACGACGAGTTGCCGAAGGCGATGCTGTGGCTGGTGGTGCAGGACGAGCACGTGGCGCGGGCCGTGGAGATCATCGGCCAGGCGGCCCGGACCGGGAACTTCGGGGACGGGAAAGTCTTCGTCAGTCCCGTGGAACAAGCCTACACTATCCGTACCGGCGCCAGAGAGTTGTAAGGGCGCCAGAGAGCTGTAAGGGCGCAAGAGAGCTGTAAGGGTGCGAGAGAGCTATAAGGGCGCGAGGGAGGCGGAGAAATGAAGGAAATCATCGCGGTAATCCGGCCGAACAAGATGCAGGCCACCAAGGAAGAACTGGCGAGAATCGGCTTTCCGTCCCTCACGGCGGCGAAGGTCCTCGGCCGCGGCAAGCAAAAGGGCCTGGCGGCGGAGGTGACTTTTGAACTGCCGGCCGGACTGGTCGCCCCGGAGGGTGGCATGCGCTGGATCCCCAAACGCATGCTCAGCCTGGTGGTGCCGGACCGGGACGCGGCCGAGGTGGTCGCCGCCCTGATCCGGGTGAACCGGACGGGCGAAATCGGAGACGGGCGGATCTTCATCTGTCCGGTCGAAGAATCCTACCGGATACGGACCGGCGAGAAAGGCGACCAGGCGCTGGTCTAACCAAAACCGAAGGGGGGAGACCGATGCCGTTTGTAAGGCTCAAGTGCAATGAGTCGATCCCGGAGCGGGATAAGCACACGTACATTACCGACTGCAAAAACCCGCTCGTCCCGCGGTGCAACGTGAACACCATCCCGGGGGATATGACCGAGCGCGGGTGCGCGTTCGCCGGCGCCCGCGGGGTTGTGGGCGGACCGATCACCGACGCCATTCAGATCGTGCACGCCCCGGTAGGATGTGCCTACTACACTTGGGCGACACGCCGGCACTTGTCGGACCAATATGCTTGGTCCGGGCCCGGGAGGCTCGACAACGTAGCGTTTAACCGGCGCTACTGCGTGGTGACCGATATGGAGGAAAAGGACGTGGTCTTTGGCGGCAGCAAGAAACTTCTAAAGACGGCGTTGGAGTCGATAAAGCTATTCCCGGAAGCGGCGGGGGTCATCATGTACACCACTTGCACCTCCGGTCTGATCGGAGACGATATCGGGCCGGTGGCCAAACAAATCGAGCAGGAGACCGGCAGGCTGGTGTTCTTTGCCGAGGCGCCCGGCTGTTCCGGGGTGAGCCAGTCCAAGGGGCACCACGTGGCGAACCGGCAGTTGTTCGGACAGATCAACGAGATCCGGCGCAAGCGACCGGAACTGATCACCCCCGAGGAGGAGCGCACACCGTACGACATCGCCTTGGTCGGGGAGTACAACATGGACTGGGACCTTAAGGTGATCCTGCCGCTTTTGGAGAGCATCGGGATGCGCGTACTGGGCACCTTTACCGGTAACGCCCGGATGACGGACCTGGTCCGGCTGCCGGATGCCAAGCTCAATGTGGTGCACTGCCAGCGGTCGGCGACCTACATCGCGGACTTGATCAAAGAAGGCTACGACCTTCCCTACGTCACGGCGTCGTTCTTCGGTATTCAGCAGACCAACAAGGCCCTGCGCAGGATCGCCGGCCACTTTGGGATGGAGGAGCGGGCGGAACAGGTCGTCGCAAGAGAGACGGCACGCCTCCAGCCGGCCCTGGACTGGTACCGGCGGCGGCTGGCCGGCAAGACGGTGGCGATCTACGTGGGCGGCCCGCGGGTTTGGCACTGGATAAAACTGCTCGAGGAACTCGAGATGAGGGTGGTGGCCGGGGCCTGCACCTTCGCCCACGAGGACGACTACGAGAAAATCAACGCCCGGGCCGGCGACGGGGTGCTGATCATCGACAACCCCAACGAATTCGAGCTCGAGGAGATGCTGGAAAGCTACAGGCCCGACCTGTTCCTGTGCGGCCTGAAAGAAAAATACTTGGGCCGCAAGATGGGCATCCCGACCTTAAACTCCCACTCGTACGAGAAGGGACCCTACGCCGGATACGTGGGATTCATCAACTTCGCCCGGGACATCCACCAGGCGGTGAGCGCACCGGTCTGGACCCTGGTGAACGGAAAGGAGACAGTATTTGATCATGTCGAGCATCGATGAGCCAATCCCCATCGAAGGCGTCACGTACCGGCAGCTCGAGATCGAGAAAAAGCCGTTGACCCCCGGGTACGTGCCGCGCGACCCGGCGCTGGTGCCCAAGGCCAACCGCGCGGCCGTGGTCAACCCGGTGCGGACCTGCATGCCCTTCGGCGCGA
The DNA here is from genome assembly GCA_040757205.1 of Bacillota bacterium. Classification (NCBI taxonomy): domain Bacteria; kingdom Bacillati; phylum Bacillota; species Bacillota bacterium. The sequence continues at coordinate 196,451 of JBFLXL010000004.1, read as the reverse complement.
TGTTCGCCGGACTCGGAATGCACCGGGGCCTGCCCTTCGTGCAGGGGGCGCAGGGCTGCACCACCTACGTGCGCTACACCTTCTGCCGGATCTTCCAGGAGCCGGCCAGCATCGCCAACGCCTCTTTCCACGAGGACGCCGCCGTGTTCGGCGGGCGGAAGAACTTCACCGAAGGGATCCGGAACTTGGTGGTGCGGTATAAGCCCCGGGTGGTCACCGTGGTTACCACCTGCTCCAGTGAGATCATCGGCGACGACATGGCCAGTTTTGTGAAGGTGGCGAAAAAGCGCCTGGTTTCCGAGTTGGGTCCGGAAGACGGCAACCGGGTGCGCCTGGTGCTGGTCAGCACCCCGAGTTTCGCCGGCTCCCACGTCGCCGGCTACGACCGGGCGTCCCGGGCCTTCCTGGAGACCCTGGCCGCCGACCACTCGCGGCCGAACAACAGGGTGAACATCATCCCCGGAATGCTGATGCCCGGCGATGTCCGGGAGATCAAGCACCTCCTGGCGGAGATGGGGGTGGCGGCGCACGTCCTGTTCGACATCAGCGACGTGTTCGACACCCCGCTGATGCCGCCCCAGACCCTGCCCTACTACCCCGAGGGGGGCACCCGGGTGGAGGAGGTCGAGGACATGGCCAACTCCATGGCCACCTTCGCCCTGTGCCCGAACGAGGGCGGGCTCGGGGCCCGCTACCTGGAGCAAAAGTTCGAGATCCCGGCGTTCGCCGGGCCGGTGCCGGTCGGAGTACGGAACACCGACCTGTTCCTGGAGCGCCTGGCCCGGGTCACCGGGCGCGAGGCGCCCAAGACACTGCGTGACGAACGCGGCCGGCTGCTCGACTTCATGGCCGATACCCTGCACCACACCATGATGAAAAAGGTGGCGCTGTTCGGCGATCCGGACCTGGTCACCGGCCTGACCCGGTTCGTGTGCGAACTGGGCATGGAACCGGTGGCGGTGCTTTCTGGAACGCAGACCAAGACGTTTGCGGCCGACATCGAGGGCCTCACGGGTGAGTTCGGCCACACTCCGGCCGTCTTTAACGGCTCGGACCTGTTCGAATTCGAGGAAACCCTCAAGACGATGCCCGTGGAGGTGTTGATCGGCAATTCCAAGGGTGCCGACATCGCCCGGGAACTCCGGATCCCGCTGGTCCGGACCGGACTTTTCGTGTACGACCGGGTCGGCTATCAGAAGCGCCCGGTAGTTGGGTACAGAGGGGGGGAACGGCTGCTGGCCGACCTGGTGAACGCGATCCTGGATTCGAGCTATCCCGAGGAGCGGACCCAGCAGCTTTAAGTATGGCGATAAAAAACACCCCGGCGGCCGGAAGCGGCCGGGTGCCCTTCATCGACCCCGCCCGGGCGGACCACGGGGTATGCGTCGGTCCCGGACGGCAAATCCCGGCCTGCGACCAGCGCACGCTTCCCGGGGCCATGTCCCAGCGGTCCTGCGCCTACTACGGCGCCCGGTGGTTCCTGGCCCAGTTGCGCCAGGTGCTGCACCTGGTGCACGGCCCGGTTTCGTGCGCCTACTACGGCGAAACGGTGCGCAAGAAATGGTACCCGGTGTTTTCGACCGACCTGACCGAGAACGAGATCATCTTCGGCGGCGAGGCCAAGCTCTTGAGCGCGCTGCGCGAACTGGCGGCTCGCTTCCCGGACCACCGGGCGCTCTTGGTGTACGTCACCTGCGCCCCCGGCATCACCGGGGACGACGTGGACCGGGTGTGCCGCCGGGCCGAAAGGGACACCGGCATGCGTTGCGTCCCGGTGCACTGCCCGGGCTTTCTGGGCTATCACCAGGCCGCGGGCCACGAAATCGGAACGCGGGTGTTCCTCGAGCACTTCATCGGGCGCGGCGGTCCCGGCGAACCTGGCGGTCCCGGCGAACCCGGGCCGCGGGACATCAACCTTCTGGGCGAGTTTGACGTGATGGGCGACTACCGCGTGATCAAGGGGCTCTTCCGGAGGCTCGGCGTAAACGTGGTGAACGCCGTCACCGCCGATGCCTCGGTGGAAAGCCTGGCGCGCGCCCACCGGGTGCGGTTGAACCTGATCCACTGCCGCCGCACCGGGGGCCTTTTGGCCGAGGAGATGGAGGACCGGTACGGGATCGAGTACCGCAAGAGTTCCTTTTTCGGACTGACGGAAACCAGCGCCTCTTTGCGCCGGCTCGGGGAGTGGCTGGACTGCCGTGCGGAGGCCGAAGCGTTGATCGCGGAGGGAGAGGCGGCGGTCGCCGGCGATTTGGACCGGTACCGGCGAGAACTCGCGGGCAAGCGGGTGGGCCTGTTTTTCGGCGGGTCGCGGCTCGGTTCCATGCTCAAGGGTTATCGCGACCTGGGCCTGGAGGTGGTGGCGGCCGGGAGCCAGTTCGGGTGCCAAAACGACTACCGCGAGGCTTGGACCGGCCTGAACCCCGGGACGGCGCTGGTGGACGACGCCAACGAGGAGGAAGTCCTGCGGTTCATCCGGCAGTACCGTCCGGACGTCATTGCCGGCGGGACGCGGGAAAAATGGCTGGCCCACAAGTTTGGGGTTCCGTTCACCGTCTTTCCGCAGGAGAGCGGCCCCTACGCCGGGTATTCCGGTTTCTTGAACTTCGCCCGTGACATTCTGGCCGCCCTCAAGGCCCCGGTTTGGCGGATCGTGAAAGGGGAGTCTCGGAATTGAGGCGCAAGGCACGTTTCGACCACGAATTGAAAGGGCATCCCTGTTTCAATCCCGGCGCGCACCGCCGCTTCGGCCGGGTGCACCTGCCGGTGGCGCCGCGCTGCAACATCAAGTGTGGCTACTGCGACCGGGAGTTTCGGAGGGCGGCCGGGAGCTCCGGGAGCTCCGGGGGCTCCGGGGGCTCCGAGGGCTGGAGTTGTGCGCACGAAAACCGGCCGGGAACCGCCGGCAAGGTGCTCGCCCCGGAGACGGCGCTGGGCGCCCTGCACCGGGCGCTGGCCGCCGAACCCCGGATCCGGGTGGCGGCGGTGGCGGGGCCGGGGGACCCCCTGGCCAACCCGGAGACCTTCCGCACTTTTGAACTGGTGCGGGAGACCTTTCCACAACTGATCCTTTGCTTAAGCACCAACGGCCTCGTTTTGCCGGAGTCGGTCGAGCGGCTTGCCGACCTGGGCGTGGGGGCGCTGACGGTGACCGTGAACAGCGTCGATCCGGTGATCGGAGCCCTGATCCACGAGTGGATCGATCATGAGGGGAAACGCCGCCGCGGGGAGGAAGCCGCCGCGCTCCTGATCGAAAACCAGCTCGCGGGCATCAGGCGCGCGGTCGGCTTCGGCCTGGCCGTGAAGGTGAACACGGTGCTGATCCCGGGGGTGAACGACGCGCACCTCGGGGAAGTGGCGCGCACCGTGGGCGCACTCGGCGTACGGCTGATGAACACCATGCCGCTTTATCCCGCGGGTGCCTTCCGGCACCTGGACCGGCCGACCGGCGCTCAAGTGCGCGAAATGCGCCGGAAGAACGCGGGGGTGGTGCCGCAGATGAGCTGGTGCCGACAGTGCCGGGCCGATGCCTGCGGCCTGCTGGCCGCCGGTACCCGCCTTCATTCTTAACTGATTCCGGTCCGGCTGTTTTTCATTCTGAATTCTGGATTCTGAATTCTAAAAAAAGGAGTGTCCGTCCTTGAAATGCTCACCACCTGCCCTCCTGATTGTGGACTGCACCTTAAGGGACGGGGAACAATCGGCGGGATTGGCTTTTTCCACCGCCGAAAAAATTAGGGTGGGAAAACTCCTGAGCGCACTCGGGGTGGATGTCATCGAGGCGGGGACACCCGCGATGGGGAAGGTGGAGCAGGAGGCGGTTGCCGCCCTGGTTCAGGCGGGCCTTAAGGCCGAGATCACCGCCTGGAACCGGGTGCACCGCGCGGACATAGAAGCCTCGCTGGCTTGCGGCGTGACGCTGGTGCATCTTTCCGCTCCGGTTTCCGACATTCACCTGCGGTACAAACTGGGCCGGGACCGGGACTGGGTGCTCGGACAAATGACGGAGATGGCGGCCTACGCCCGGTCCAGGGGCTGCCGGGTTTCGGTGGGGGCCGAGGACGCCTCGCGGGCCGACCCCGACTTCCTCGCCGCCTACGCCCAGGCCGCCCGGCAGGCCGGCGCCCAACGCCTGCGCGTGTGCGACACGTTGGGGGGGTGCTGGACCCGTTTCGCACCGCTGCCTTGGTGGGGCGATTGACGGCCGCCGAGGCCGGCCTTCCCTTGGAAATTCACGCCCACGACGATTTCGGCCTGGCGTTGGCGAACACCCTGGCCGCGCTCCGGGCCGGGGCGCGGGCCGCGAGCGTGACCGTGAACGGGATCGGGGAGCGGGCGGGGAACGCCGACCTGGGGGAGGTCGTGCGCGCGGTCCGGAGGTTCTGCGGCTGGGAGACCGGTGTCGACGCCCGGCGGCTGAAGTCCTTGGAGCGGGTGATTCACCGGCTCTGCCACCGCTCCGGCACCCGCGCCGGGGAGGCGGTTTGGCGTCCGGCCTTTTAAAACGAAACATAACCAATATTCCACGTCTCACATATATTGCTACAGTACGTAGCAATTTTTTTCGGAGGCTTATAAGCCATTCTCTCCGGGACACCGTCCTGGACGCCGTGGTTTTTAAGCCTCCAGAGAGGGGTTATCGACGTGGAGGAAATCGATCTCAGAGGCAAACTGCCCAAGCCCAAGCTGACGACCAAAGACATTAAATCCCTGGTTGTGCTGTTCGATCAAAAGGTGCTCAAGGTTGGTGAACTGGCTGTCCCCGCGCCGGTAGGCGTTGGGATTGACAAAACGACCGGCGGGCTCGACCATCCCGTACGTTTGGAGCTGGTTGACGATGTGGTTCTTAAACCTACGATTCTAAAAGGCCTGCTCATCAACCACGGTTCGGTCAAAGTCAGGCTGACTATTGAGAACCATGATCCCGATCCTTGTCCCACCAAAAAGGAGATCGTTAAACACCTCCTGCTTCCCGTCCAGTCCATCCTGAGAATCAAGGGTATCAGGCCGGGTGATCACGTTCAGGAATTCCCGAAGGTTGAGTCGTTGCTGGTCTTCGGTTTTCCGGACCACACGGCGCCAGGAGTGGGAATGAAGATCAAACTGGTGGTCAAGGTAATCCTCAGGGTTCGGCTTATTGTCGCCCGGGAGGAAATACTAACCATTCCGGTGGTGGAAAAACCGTGCCCGAAGAAAAAGGGGTCGAGAATCGAGCTGCCCTGAAAATACCCTCTCCCTCTGGGAGAGGGTCAGGGTGAGGGGTATTTTCATCCTTCCGATGGTGCCGCTAGAGCGGCATGGTTGTCTGCTTTGATGTTGCGTCCCCTATGTGGACGGATATGCTTTTGAGCCACACAAGGAGGTTTCCCCAAGATGCCGTACTCCTGTTCGTCTGAAAACAAGTTTAATCAGCGCATCAAGGTCCCGCTGGTGATTGGACAGCAGTGTGTCCAGGAATTTGGTGACGTTACCATCCGTGCCCCTGCCGGGGTGGTAATGGATCCATTGACGGGACGATTGGAACCCCCTGTCACTCTCAGCTTGGTTGGAGTGCCTCAGATTCGTGTCTTGGAGGTGTTCCCCCGCAAGGTGATCAACCAAGGTGTGGTGCCGGTTTCACTCTCCGTAAACGGCCTCGTGATCGTTCAATTGCTTGAAATCCCGTTCCAGGGGGTCTTGGAGTTCCCCGGGGCGTTGCCCGGTGACATCGTGCAGAAGCAGGACGTCCAGGTCGAAGGCTTCAGCATTGCGCCGGTGCAGTTGCTCGACACCGGCACGAACCTGCTCGTACTCAACCTTAGCTTGAAAGCGGTTCTCCAAATGTGCATCATTGTTGTCCGTGAAACGGTGCTGAAAGTAAACGCCGTCGAAGCGTTCTGCTAGATCCCGGACGGTGACCGGGTGTCAGGAAAATTTTAACTATTGAGTGGCAGCACTGTCACCTTTTGGATTTATATGGAATAGGATGCAGCACCATTATAGTAAGGAGGAATTCCCTAATGGCGTTTGTCAATCAAATTTTGCCGTCGCAGTTCGTCAACCAACACCTGAAAACACTGCGGGTTCTCTGTAAGGAACGCGTCAACGAATTCGGTGATCTTACAATTCCGTTGGCCGGTGTCGATGTTGCCCTTCTGGACCAGATCCAAACAACAATCACCGCCGTCGGTACGCCGGTGATCCAAGTGCTTGAAGCCGTGCCGAACAAAATTGTCAACGTCGGCTTTGTCCCCGTGACCTTGAACATTGTCGTTGCCGGTATCATTAATCTGGTGGGTATCACCGTGAATGTCCCCTTCCAGGGCGTTGTTGAATGCCCGGGCGTTCTGCCTGGTGATAATATCCAGAAGCACGATATCCAGGTACTAGGGGTTATCGATACGCCCATTACGCAGTTTGCGGTCGTTGCGGGAGCATTGGTACCAACCGTTGCTCTGCTTCTCAAAGTGGTTGTGGAGCTGTGCATTGTTGTCAGCAGAGAAGAGATTCTCAAGATCAGCGCCGCCTCCACGTTCTGCTAGGAGAGACCGCGAAAAACAAGCATGGCTTGATGCGGCGAAGCCGGCGCTTCTAACCTCTCACTGCACACCTCTTTTTTGCCAGGCGCGAGTTTTTTGAAAGCGGTCTCCTAGACACCGGCGCCTGCCCGCGGCGACTATAAAGTCCTTGGCTTCTGCACCCAGAAGCCAAGGACCTTTTTTATGGTTCGCCTAAATGAATCCCGTCCGGCCAAAGACGAGGGGGTCTTTTATCAACCGTCAATCCGCATCGTCATCGTCATCGTTCATCCGGCGCCGGACATCCTCGTCCTCGTCCTCGTCCTCATCCTCGTCCTCATCCTCATCCTCTTCTTCTTCATCCCAGTCTTCGTTATCATCGTCATCCTGGTCATGATCACCCTCTTCTTCGCCATCCTCCCAGTCCTCGGCGCCATATTTATCTTGTTCCTTGAATGAGTTCGGTCCGGAGTGGTCTTCGGTATTTTTTATGTACACATTGTTGGTATATATCAAGATCAGGTTCCCAAGCCGACCATGCTCTGCCAACAAGGCCCCAAGTTTGGCCATTTCTTTCAGGGCGGCATCGGGTTTCCCAGTCGTGCCCATCCATATTCCCTCCTTAGTTACCCGCAATGTCGGGCGCTTCCACCAACTTTATTCCTATCCGGCTTACAGGGTGCATGTTAACATCTTCTTTGGCCGCCGGGGCGCTGTCCGGGCTCTACGACTGGCCCAGCAGCTTGCCGCCGTAATGGGCTGCTCACTCCGCCGCCGGCGGAAGCGAACCCAGGATGGGAAGTGCTGCCTGGTGTGTTATAATAATTGGTATGGAAAAGATGAGGGGCTGCCTTGGACTGAGTGTCTAAGCACCAATGAGGTATGCTGATGCAGATGGCAACAACGAGTGAAGTATTGAGAAAGTGCAAAGCGGCTTTAAGAAAAGCGTTGTATCCGGAGTCCTGCGCGGAGGGCGGCGGTGGCGGCCTGAAGGCAAGGGGCGGGGGGAAATGTGCGGGTCCCACCCTTGGCGGGTGGAATTTTTTTTGAAGGCGGGGAATAGGGAGATGGAGACTCGGATTGGGGTCGTGGGCATCGTGATCCAAGACCGGATCGAAATGGCGCCCCGGGTGAACGAGATTTTGAGCGCGCACGCCGACATCATCGTGGGCCGGATGGGCATCCCCTACCGGGAGAAGAACATCTGCGTAATTTCGCTGATCGTGGACGGGACGACCGACGCGGTCGGATCGCTGACCGGCAAGCTGGGCGTGTTGCCGGGCGTGGAGGTGCGGAGTTGCCTGACGGGGAGAAGGTAACTTGAAGGCCCGGGAAGGCAAACCGGCGGCACCGGGCCACGGTGAACCGGGTTGGCCGCGGGGACCGCGACGGGTGAGGCCTTGGTGTCGCGAATGAATTAGGAGCGGAGGGCCGGGAGAAGGGAATGGTGCACTTGTTGACCGCCGCGGAACGGGATTGGCGCGCCGGCCGGCTGGCGCTGGTCCAAAAGTACGAGGAGAGTGAGCGGCGCACGGATTTCATCGACGAGGCGCTGATCTGGGATATCCTGCGTGCGAAGCGCGCCCCGGAGCGCCCGGAAGTGCGCGAGGTGCTGGCCAAGGCGCGCGAACTCCGGGGTCTGGCGCCCGCGGAGGCGGCGGTGCTGTTGAACAACCGGGACCCGGAACTGCTGGCGGAAACATTCGCCGGCGCCCGGTGGATCAAGGAGCGGGTGTACGGGAACCGGATCGTGCTGTTCGCTCCACTCTACATCTCCAGCCCGTGCGTGAACAACTGCGCCTACTGCGGTTACCGGCACACCAACGAGGCGGTGCCCCGGCGCACCTTCACGCTGGAGGAACTGGAGACCGAAGTGCGGGCGCTGACCGCGAAGGGCCACAAGCGGTTGATCGCCGTGTACGGCGAGCACCCGGCGAGCGGCGCCGAGTTCATGTGCCGTTCCATCGAGAGGATTTACGCTACCAAGGATGGGCGGGGGGAGATCAGGCGGGTGAACGTGAACGCCCCGCCGCTTTCCGTCGCGGAGTTCCGCCGCCTGAAAGAGGTCGGCATCGGCACCTACCAGGTGTTTCAGGAAACCTATCACCACGAAACCTACCGGCGGCTGCATCCCGCCGGGACGCTGAAAGGCTCCTACCGCTGGCGCCTGTTTTCCCAGCACCGGGCCCAGGAGGCCGGGGTGGACGACGTGGCCATCGGGGCGCTCTTTGGGCTCTACGACTGGCGGTTCGAGGTGCTGGGCCTGATTTTCCACGCCCTGGACCTTGAGCGGGAATTCGGGGTCGGCCCCCACACCATCTCGTTTCCGCGGCTGGAGCCGGCGTGGAACACGCCGTTTGCCACCAGTTCCCCCTACCTGGTCGGGGACGAGGACTTCAAGAAAGTGGTGGCCGTGCTGCGCTGCGCCGTACCGTACACCGGCCTGATCCTGACCTGCCGGGAAAACCCCCGGCTGCGGCGGGAGGTCATGGCGCTGGGAATCTCGCAGACCGACGCCGGGTCCCGGATCGCGGTGGGCGGTTACACCGCGGCCGAGGAGCAGGTTTTGGAACGGCAGCAGTTCCAACTGGCCGACACCCGCTCCCTGGACGATTTCGTCCACGAGTTGTGCCGGGACGGGTACCTCCCGTCGTTCTGCACGTCCTGCTACCGGGCGGCACGCACCGGCTGCCACTTTATGAACTTCGCCAAAAAGGGCCTGGTAAGACACTTTTGCATCCCGAACGCGGTGCTCACCTTTCAGGAGTACCTGTTGGACTACGCCGCGCCCCGGACCAGGGAGGCGGGCGAGCGGATCATCGGCGAGTACGTGGCCCGGTACGGGGCCGAGATGCCGAAGCGGGTGGGGCGGCTGCGGGAGCTTTTGGCACGCACCGTCGCCGGCGAACGCGACCTCAAATTCTAAAAAGGGGGACAGTCCCCTATTTTACCTTCCCTGACTTTCGAGCTAGATTGGAGCCCATTATAAATAGGGGACAGTCCCCTTTTACGGGGGTGGGTGGATTGAACGAGACGCCGCGCGGCCAGCGCCTGCACCTGGCCATTTTCGGGCGGCGCAACGCCGGGAAGTCCAGCCTGATCAACGCGCTGACCGGGCAGCGGGTGGCGATCGTGGCCGACGTGCCGGGGACCACCACCGACCCGGTGGCCAAGGCCATGGAACTTTTGCCTCTCGGCCCGGTGATGCTGATCGACACGGCGGGCCTGGACGATACCGGTGAGTTGGGCCGCCTGCGGGTAGAAAAGAGTCTGGACGTTTTGCAGAAGACCGACCTGGTGCTTCTGGTCGTCGACCCCGGTGAGGGTTTCGGCGCGTGTGAGCAAGACATGCTGGCGCGCGTGCGGGCGAAAAACCTCCCCGTGATCGCCGTGGTGAACAAAGCCGACCTGTACCCGGACGGGGCGGCCGGAGAATGGCCGGAGTTGTCCTCCCTGCCCCGGATTTCAGTGAGCGCAAGCACCGGTTACGGCATCGACGGTCTCAAGCGGTCGATTGTCGGGAACGCCCCCCGGGACTGGACGCTCCCCACCATCGTCGGCGACCTTTTGGCTCCGGGGGACACGGTGGTCCTGGTCGTCCCCATCGACCAGTCGGCACCGAAGGGCAGGCTGATTCTCCCGCAGCAGCAGGTGATCCGCGACGTCCTGGAGCACGACGCGGTGGCGGTCGTGGTCAAGGAGCGGGAACTCCGCCACGCCCTGAGCCGGATGAGTCACCCGCCGAAGCTGGTGGTGACCGACGCCTCCGTGTACGGGCGCGCGATCGCCGACACCCCGCCCGGAGTGTTGCTGACGTCCTTCTCCATCCTGTTCGCCCGGTATAAGGGTGATCTAGAGACCCTGGCGGCGGGGGCCGCCGCGGTCGGCGGGCTCCGGCCGGGAGACCGGATCCTGGTCGCCGAAGCCTGCACGCACCACCCGATCGCGGACGACATCGGCCGGGTGAAGATTCCCCGCTGGCTGCGGCAGGCGGCGGGCGGGGAACTGCATTTCGACGTCATGTCCGGCGGCGGGCCACTGCCCGCGAACTTGGAGGACTACCGGTTGGTGGTCCACTGCGGGGCGTGCATGCTGAACCGCCGGGAAATGCTCTCGCGGATCATGCAGGCACAGGCGGCCAGGGTGCCCATCGTCAACTACGGCGTGCTCATCGCGCAGGTGCAGGGGGTGCTGGAGCGGGCGCTCTCGCCCTTCCCGGGGGTGCTGGAGCGGCTGGGGCCGGGGTGGAAGGCGCCGGACGCGGATGTGGTCCCGCGCCGCGCACCGCCGCAGAAGAGCGGGGTTTGATGCCGAACCGGGAAGAGATAATGGCCTTGTTGACGGCCGGGGAGGCCCAAACCGGCGCCCTCCACCGCGCCGCCGACGCGGTGCGCGCCAAGCACCTGGGAGACGCGGTGCACCTGCGGGCGATCATCGAGTTCTCGAACCACTGCCGGCAAAACTGCCTTTATTGCGGCCTGCGGCGCGACAACAGCCGGCTCTTCCGGTACCGGATGACCCCGGATGAAATCTTCGCCGCCGCCGCCGGGGCCCGGGCCGAGGGTTACCGCACCGTCGTGCTCCAGAGCGGCGAGGATTCCGGTTACCGGGCCTCCGAACTGGCGCGGTTGGTTCACCGTTTGAAGGACCGACTCGACGTCGCGGTCACCCTCTCCCTGGGCGAACTTCCCCGGGCGGCCTACCGCGAACTGCGGGTCGCCGGTGCCGACCGGTACCTTCTCAAGCACGAGACGGCCGACCCGGCGCTCTTCGCGCGCTTGCGGCCGGGCACCAGCCTGGCCGGGCGCCTGGAAAATCTGGCCCGGCTGCGGGATTTGGGCTACCAGGTGGGGAGCGGGAACATGGTCGGGCTGCCGGGGCAGACGGTGGAAAGCCTGGCCGCCGACGTTGTCCTGCTGCGGGACCTGGAGGTTGAAATGGCCGGCATCGGCCCCTTCATCCCGCATCCGGACACGCCGCTGGCCGGCGCCCCCGCCGGCCCGCTGGAACTGACCCTGAAGGTGCTAGCCGTGACGCGGCTTGCGTTGCCCCGCGCGCACCTGCCGGCCACCACCGCGGTGAGCGTCCTGCACCCGGAAGGAAGGCAACGCGCCCTTGCCTGCGGCGCCAACGTGGTGATGCCCGACCTGACCCCCGAGCCTTACCGGCGGCACTACGAGATCTACCCGGGCCGGACGGCGGCTCCGGTCGGGGCGCCGTCTTCGTTCACCGCCTGGCGGGAGGCGCTGGCCGGGCTGGGACGCCCCGTGGATTCCGGCTACGGACACGGTCCCGGGAGGAACTGAGCGGCGAGGCCGATACAAGCGTGCAGACGTCCGCGCGAGGCCCGTGGCCAAACAAAACCAAGCCAACAGCACAAGCCAACAAAACCATTTGCGCCACGGAATCTATTGTGCTACAATGAAAGCTGCCGTTCCGCGATAGCTCAACGGTAGAGCAACCGGCTGTTAACCGGTAGGTTGTAGGTTCGAATCCTACTCGCGGAGCCAATAAACGAAAAGAACGGCCGCCGCACAACGTGCGGCGGCTTTTATGGTGCGCCCGGCATAGGTGCTGTCTATAGGGAGCCTGCTGTTTGAGCTTGGCTTCTTTTAAAAGTAGCCGCAATACGTCTCTTACTTTGGGTGTGGATAACCCCTTTTGCGGCCTCTCTACCACCGCATCTCTACCATCCACCATCCTTGTCGTTTTGGAGGGTGTCCGCCAAACCGGGTCAAGTCCGTCCGGGTGTTTTACCTGGTGGTGGCCTTTCTGGTATGATTGTGCCAACGACGATTCACCGGACGGTTGCTTCTGATCAGACGAAGTAAAGAGACCAAGCGAGGCTGGAAAATGACGCTCGACAATTTGCAAGAATTTGTGGCGGCGCTCAGGCGGGAACGGGAACTGGTCGAGATCGGCGCCGAAGTGGACCCCCACCTGGAAATCCCGGAAATCCACCGGCGGGTGATCGCCGCGGGCGGGCCGGCCCTGCTTTTCAGCCGGGTGAAGGGAAGCCCCTACCCGGTGCTGACCAACATGTTCGGCACGCCGAAGCGGATCGAGGTCGCGTTCGGCCCCCGGCCGGCGGCGCTGGTGCGGGAGGCGGTGCACCTGGCCGAGACCATGCTGCCGCCCAGGCTGTCCGGGCTCTGGGGCGCGCGCGGCACCCTGCGCGATCTGGCCCGGGTGGGCACAAAGAGGGCGGGGCGTGCGCCGGTGACCGAGGTGACCGAACGGCCGGCCCGGCTGGACCAGCTGCCGATGCTCACCGGCTGGCCGGGGGATGGGGGCGCGTTTTTGACCCTGCCGCTGGTGTACACCGAACACCCGGAGACCGGCAAACACAACCTCGGGATGTACCGGGTGCAGCGCTACGACCCGGCGACCGCCGGGATGCACTGGCAGATCCACAAGGGCGGCGGTTTTCACTACCACGCGGCGGAGGAGAGGGGCGAGGCGCTGCCGGTGACCGTGTTCCTGGGCGGGCCGCCGGCCCTCATCCTGGCGGCGATCGCGCCGCTGCCCGAAGACATCCCGGAACTCCTGTTCGCCTCCCTGCTGAAGGGCAAAAAACTGCGCACGGTGCGAAACCCGGCCGGAGGCCACCCCCTGATCGCGGAGTGCGAGTTCGCGCTCTGCGGGGAGGTGCCGCCCTTTGAACGCCGTCCCGAGGGGCCGTTCGGAGACCACTACGGGTACTACTCGCTGGCCCACGATTTCCCGGTGTTCCGCGTGCACCAGGTGTACCGGCGCCGCGCGCCGGTCTACCCGGCCACGGTGGTGGGCAAGCCCCGCCAGGAGGACTACTACATCGGGGAGTACCTGACCGAAGTCTTGAGCCCGCTCTACCCGCTGGTCATGCCGTCGGTGCGCAGGCTCTGGAGTTACGGCGAGACCGGTTTCCACCCGCTGGCCGCGGCGGTGGTCAAGGAGCGGTACGCCCGGGAGGCGCTGGTTTCGGCCTTCCGCATTCTCGGCGAGGGCCAGCTTTCCCTGACCAAGTTCCTGATCATCACGGACGGCATGGTCGACTTGAAGGATTTCCGGGCGCTCTTGACCCACATTCTGGCCCGGACCCACTGGGAAACCGACTTCTTCGTCCTGGACAACCTGGCCATGGACACCCTGGATTACGCCGGTCCGGAGTTGAACCGGGGCAGCAAGGCGGTCTTGATGGGCCTGGGCGCGGCGCACCGGTCATTGCCCGCGGCTTTTGCGGGCGATCTGCCGCCGGGGGTTTCGGCCGCCGCGGTGTTCTGCCCGGGTTGCCTGGTGGCGGCCGGGGCGTCGCACGCGGACGAGCCGGGTCTGGCGCAGCGGGTGGCCGCGCACGGGGCCTTCGCCGAATGGCCGCTCGTCGTGCTGGCCGACCGGGCCCAGATCGCCCGGGACCAGACCGAGTTTCTGTGGACCGTGTTCACCCGCTTCGAGCCGGCGGCCGACATCCACGCCGCCGGGACCGAAGTGCGGCGCCACCACCTGTGTTACCGGGCCCCCGTGGTGATCGACGCCCGGATGAAGCGGGCCTACCCGCCGGAGGTGGAGCCGGACCCGGACACGGTCGCCTTGGTGGACCGCCGCTGGGGGGAATACTTCGCCGGGCTGACGCGGGTGTGGTAGGGGTGTGGACATACGCTCAGCGCGCCGTCCCGTGGTGACACGGATGTGGCAAGAGGTTTGCGCGGACATACGGCATTGCGTCCGAGGCGGAGGCTAAGTGGCAAAGGCCAAATGTTGTAGGAATATTACCTTCAAGGCTATGACTATATAGATCGGCAGCAAGGTTTACCTGACCGACGGACGGGGAGTGAGTAATGGACTGGACATTGGGTCCCCTTGACGTTGTGCTGCTGGGGCTGGGTCTGGTGCTCATTTCGGTGGGGAACCTGGTGATCTTCGCCTACCCCGCGGTGCGGTCGTTGGGTATCGAACTGAAGGGCGTAGCCGACCCGCGCGGTCTGTCGACGTTTGTGGGCCTCTGGGTGTTCGGCCTGGGTTTGGCGGCCACTCTCTTTCCGGTAGGGGTGCGCGTGGCCGGATTCTATTACGGCTGGGCGCTCGCGGCGCTGGCCGTGCTGGGCGTGTTGCGCGTGGCCACCGGTGTTCGCCGCTTCCTCGGTACCGGCGGCGGTACGGCCGAAAACGGGGACGCCACGCCGCAGTGACTGCAAAAACCAAGACAGCGCAGAAGGTATTTGTTTTTGGGAGGCTGGCAAGGCTCCATTTTTTACCCCTATGGGGCTCTGTATTTTTAGACCGCCGAAATCTGTATTTCTATTCTGCCACATAGACAGTGGCGAAATTGCCGGTTGATATCGTAGCGCCAAGAAAGCAAAGCATTGACCCCGTTCTTCCGGAATAGCTTGCCCCGGTTCTTCAAAGACTAGAGCCGAGGTGGGTATCTTGAACCGAAAAGAACTCCTCGCGAAGCTCAATTTCTTCTACAGTCTGGAACTGCAGCAGGTTGACCTTTATACCGCCCAGTCCAAACAGATGGACGACATCTACCTTTCACGCGCCCTGGCCCGGATCGCCGTGATCGAGCAGCAGCACGTGGACAACATCGCCGCCGAGATCCGCAAACGCGATGCCGAACCGACACGGCTCGGCGAGGTGGTCGCACCGGTGATGGGGCTGACCGCCGGTACGCTGACCGGGATTCTCGGCCCGAAGGTGGTCCTCAAAGCCGGGATCACCCTGGAAGAGAAGGCCATGAAAGACTATAAGGATTTCATCGTACGGGTCGGCGAGCCGGAACTTTTTGATCTGCTCTGGGATAATCTGATTGACGAGGATCTGCACACCGCCTGGTTCACCAACAAGCTCAAAGATCTGGAGCACCGCCACTGACCGCGGGCGTACGGCAACTTTCGGAGACCCGGATGTTCTTCTCCGAGAAGGTGGAGTATGGCCGCCAAGCGAATGGCAAGCCCCAAGGATAGTTGCGGGGGAAACGGCGGCGCACCTACGGTTGACCGGAAGCCGCTTCCCGCCGCTGCGTGATGAAGGCCAGGAGGTCCGAAAGCCGCCCGGTGACATCAGGGCGGCGCTCCCTCCCCTGACGCACGATCAGATGATCGGTCACCAAAAAAGTCCGGATGCCCAGATCACCGGCGACCAGATCCTCCTCCGGGTCGTTGCCGGCCATCAGGCACTCACCGGGCCCGGCTCCGAGGAGGTTCAGAATCTCCTGGTAGTATTGGGGCCTCGGCTTGCAGAAGTGCATAGTCTCGTAGGCCGTCACCAGCCGGAAGGGCAGGTCGCCGACCCCGGCCCACCGCAAACGTTCCTCGATGGCGATCCGCGGGAAGATCGGGTTGGTGGCGACCACCAGTTCGATCCCCTGGTCAAGGGCGGCGAGGCACACGGCGCGGGCCAGCGGGCTGTTGCCGGTGAGTACGGCCAGTCTGGGGAAATCCTCGTTGTAGAACCGTTCAAAAACGACCATGATCTCTTTCTCCGGCAGTCCGGACCGGGAGAAGAAGTCGTTTCGGAAAACCTCGGCGTTGGTCAGCTCCGGGTCCAGATTCTCGATCATGGCCCGGGTGGCGGCCAGCAGGTATTTAACGAAGTTTTCCGGCGCCGCGAAAGGTGTCATTCTGGCCGCCACCGCCCGGAGGTAACCCTTGAGAAACACCTCCTTGTCCATCGGGAGCAGAGTCCCGTCCAGGTCCAAAAGCAGGTATTTGCACGGCATGGTATCCCCCCCGTCCCGCCCATTATAACAGCCGGCCGCGTGCAAGACCACCCCTCACGAATTGGGCGCCACTCGAACCTGCAGCCGCCGCAGGAGAATCCGTCTATCCAAATGTGACCGGGAACATCGGGCGGGGACAATTCTACTTGAGGCACATGGTTTCGCATGCTAAAATGGGGCATTGTTTGCTGTTTATGGGCGATGGACGTAAGACTGGCATACGCCCGCCCGGACCGTCCGAGTTCAAGACGGGACATCCTTTGCTGTTTATGGGCGGTGGACGTAAGGAAGGGGTAGAAAGCCGTGTTGGATTTCGTGCGGCAGCGTTATCTCACCGTGCAGCGCACGGGCCCGGGAATCTTGGTCCAAACGGTGCAGTGCGGCACCTTGACGGAGGCGAGCGCCCGTTTTACGGTTGACCCGCATACGTTTGCAATCCGCGCCGCCCGCTGGGAGTGGCACCGGCCCCCGGATTCCCGGGCGCCGGTGAGCCTGGACGTGCCCGAGTTGGAAGGCGTCAAGGCCTATTTCCAGGCGGGGGCGGCCGCGCTCCGGGCCGCCCTCGCCGGTTACCCGCCCCTGGCTCTCGACCTGTTCACCGAGAATATCCGCGCCCTGATTCAGGCGGAGTCATTTTTGTACGCCGAACGCGGCTACGCCTCTCTGGAGGACTACGTGGAACACTGGAAGACGTTTTACCTCAACGCCTGCCGCTACTACAGCAACCTGGACCGCGTATCGGTGGGCTGGGGCCGGTACGTGGGCCGGCGGGAAGGCCCGAACCTGTTCAACCGTTTTGAATCCGTCACCCGTCATTCTTCCGGGGAT
Source organism: Bacillota bacterium (assembly GCA_040757205.1). NCBI lineage: Bacteria > Bacillati > Bacillota > Bacillota bacterium. The sequence goes on along the minus strand of JBFLXL010000004.1, from coordinate 179,426 downwards.
ACCCAAACCGTCCGGGCGACGATAAACGACTCCTTCCACGAAATGGCCTTGAAGCTGGTCCTGAAAGGCGAAGCGCTGGAGGTGGAGGAGGCGGCCGGCCGGGTGCTCCGGGCGCCGGACCGGGTTTGTTTCGAAGCCGCCGCCCTGGCGCGGGGCCTGGAAGGCGCCGCCCTGGCCGGGAAGTCAAAGAAAGAAATCGCGCCCTTGCTGGGGGGTGCTCAGGGCTGCGTGCACCTGATCAATCTGGCCGCCGCCGCCGCCGCGCCGGGGTCGAAGCTTTAGTTTCTTCGCACCATTCTCCGACCCGGTGTTTCCCGCGTGGAAAACCGGCCAGGAGCAGGACGCCCCGCCCGATCATAAGGTATGATAGGTGTCTCCAAGCGAAGATACTCCCCTTTCACCGCACCACCTGGATAAAGTACACCACACCGCCCCGGATAAAGAGGCGCCGCGCTTGGAACGTTGCCGCTCACGCGGCCAAAGCGGCTCATCCCCGCGAGCCGGTTCGCGAGCGGCACGGGTCGCTTGAAACCGGCCGCCCCGGGTAGAATACAGTAAAGGAGATGAATTCACCCCTTGATCTGCGAGCGCTGCAAACAGCAACCGGCTTCGGTGCACTACACCGAGGTCATCAATAACCAAAAACGGCAGATGTACCTATGCCCGGGCTGTGCCGAGGAGGCGCAGAAGGCATTCGACCTCGGGGCGCCGCTTAACCTGCACAACCTGCTGGCCGGGCTGATGGGCCCCGGCGGGGTCAAGGAAGTCCCGGAAGACGAAGCGGAGTTCCTCTGCGAAACCTGCGGGCTTTCGGGCGCCGCGTTCGGCCAGTCCGGTCTTTTGGGCTGCGGTGGGTGCTACCAGTACTTCGGCGAACGCCTGGAGCCGCTTTTGAAGCGGATCCACGGCTCCATCCGGCATACCGGCAAGGTGCCTCAGCGTTCCCGGAACAAATATCTGCTGATCCAGGAAGTGGACCGCTTGCGGGCCCAAATGCGCGAGGCGGTTGAAGACGAGGAATTTGAACGCGCCGCCGCGTTACGGGACGCGATCCGGGATCTGCAGCAGAGACTGGCCTGATGGGGAGAGTGAACAAGATTTGAGCATGCGGAATACACTCCAGAGCCCGTACAGCCAGTGGATGGATGACGACGCTCCCGAGACGGACGTGGTCATCTCCTCGCGGGCTCGCCTGGCCCGCAGTCTGGCGGGCTACCCTTTTCCCCACCGGTCGTCTCCGGAACAGGCCGAACAGGTGATTCAGGCGGTCAACCTGGCCGTGCGCCACGCGGAGTTCCGCGCCCGTTTCGGCGACGCGGAGTTGACCCGGATGACCGAATTGTCTCCGGTCGACCGGTGGATACTGGTAGAAAAGCACTTGATCAGCCCCGGTTTTCTCAAGAACACGGAGAGCAGTTTCGAGTGCAAGGGGCTGGTGCTGACTCCGGACGAGCGGTTAAGCATTATGGTGAACGAAGAAGACCACCTGCGCGTCCAGTGCCTCTTCCCCGGGCTGCAGCTTGAGGCCGCGGCGGGCACGGCGGACGAGGCCGACAGCCTGCTGGAAAAGACGCTTGATTTCGCGTTTTCGGACCGGATCGGCTACCTGACCGCCTGTCCCACCAACGTCGGGACCGGGCTGCGCACCTCGGTGATGGTGCACCTCCCGGCCCTGGTGCTGTTCGGGCAGGTCAAGGAGGTGCTGACGACCGTCTCCAGGCTGGGGCTGACGGTGCGCGGTCTGTTCGGCGAGGGCACCGACGCGGTGGGCAACCTTTTTCAGGTCTCGAACCAGGTCACCCTGGGCCACCGGGAGTCCGAAATCATTGACAACCTGGCTTCGGTCACCCGGCATGTGATCGAGCAGGAGCGCTCAGCCCGCCAACAGTTGGTCAGACAGATGCCGGTGGTCCTGCGTGACCGGGTGGGCCGGGCGCTCGGGATTCTCAAACACGCGCACACCCTGGGTGTGGAAGAGGCCATGCGCCTGATCTCGGACGTACGCCTGGGGGTGACGGCGGGACTCCTTAAGGGACCGCCGTCGCGGGTGCTGCTTGAACTGATGGTCGTCACCAGGCCGTCTTATCTGGTGAAAACCAGCGGACGGGAGTTGTCCCCGCCCCAGTGGGACGAATTGCGGGCCACACTGGTCCGGAAGCTGGTGAACGCGCATTCCGGGGGGGACCCCGAAGAAGGGGGCAGCCCCGAAGAAGGAGACAGCCCCGAAGAAGGGGAAAAAGGGGAAGAAGGGGGACAGTCCCCCTGAGGCCCAAAGGGGACAGTCCCCCGGCCGGAAGAGCAGTTTTTTAAAATCGCGGGTACAAAAAAGGGGCCTGCCCCCTTTTTATCTCCCCCGCGCCACGGAGGTGTTGAAAGAGTAGTGTACGGACGTTTTACCAGGCGGGCGCAAAAAGTGATCTTGCTGGCGCAGGAGGAAGCCAGAAAACTCGGTTACCCGTACATCGGCACCGAACACCTGCTCCTCGGCCTGATCCGCGAGGGCGAGGGAGTGGCGGCCAGAGCGCTGGCCGAAATCAAGATCGACCCCCGCAAGATCCGCGCGGCGATCGAGAAAATGGTGGAGCCGGGCCAGGGCGGCGCGGCTCTGGTGGAGGTTTCCTTCACCCCGCGGGCGAAAAAGGTGTTGGAGTTGTCCATAGACGAAGCGCGGCGCTTGGGCCACAGCTACGTAGGCACCGAACACATCCTGCTCGGTTTGATCCGGGAGGGTGAGGGCGTGGCGGCCCAGATACTGACCGGCATGGGCGCCGACCTGGAAAGGGTCAGGCACCTGATCCTGCAGTTCCTCGGGGGCACCGGACCGGTGGAAGGCGGCGTGAGCCGGGCGCAAGCGCCGGCTCAGACAAACACCCCGCATCTCGACCAGTACGCCCGCGACCTGACGGCGTTTTCCCGGGACGGGAAGCTCGATCCGGTGATCGGGCGCAACCGGGAGATTGAACGGGTGATCCAGATCCTGAGCCGGCGCACCAAGAACAACCCGGTCCTGATCGGCGACCCGGGCGTGGGCAAGACGGCGATCGCGGAGGGCCTCGCGCAGCGGATCAGCGACGGAAACGTCCCCGAGATTCTGACCGGAAAGCGGGTGATCGCTTTGGACCTGGCCTCCCTGGTGGCCGGGACCAAGTACCGGGGCGAATTCGAGGAGCGGCTGAAAAAGGTTTTGGAAGAGATCAGGACCGCGGGAAACATCATTCTCTTCATCGACGAACTGCACACCCTGGTGGGGGCCGGGGCGGCCGAAGGGGCGATCGACGCCGCCAACATCCTGAAGCCGGCGCTGGCGCGCGGAGAGTTGCAGACCATCGGGGCGACCACCCTGGATGAATACCGCAAGCACGTGGAGCGGGACTCGGCCCTGGAACGGCGTTTCCAGCCGATCATGGTCGAGGAGCCGACGGTCGAAGAAACGATCGCCATTTTGCGCGGCCTGCGGGACCGGTACGAGGCGCACCACCGGGTCCGCATCACCGACGAAGCCCTGGAGGGCGCGGCCCGGCTTTCGGACCGGTACATCGCCGATCGGTTCCTGCCGGACAAGGCTATCGACTTGGTGGACGAGGCCGGTTCCCGGGCGCGCCTCCAGGCCTTCACCATGCCGCCCGACCTGAAGGAGCTGGAACAGCGGGTGGAGGAGTTGCGCAAGGAGAAGGAGGCGGCGGTGACAGCGCAGGAGTTTGAAAAAGCGGCCCAATTGCGTGACCAGGAACAGAACATGCGGGCCGAGCTGCAGGCCTCCCTGGAAGGCTGGCGGCAGCAGAAAGGCGGCGACGAACTGGTGGTCGACGAGCAGGACATCGCCCACATCGTCTCCACCTGGACCGGCATCCCGGTGAAAAAACTGGCCGAAGAGGAGACCGAAAAGCTCTTGCGGATGGAAGACCTGCTGCACGAGCGGGTGGTGGGGCAGGACGAGGCGGTCAAGGCCGTTTCCCGGGCCGTTCGCCGGGCACGGGCCGGGTTGAAGGATCCGCGGCGCCCGATCGGGTCGTTCATCTTTCTCGGGCCCACCGGAGTGGGCAAGACCGAACTGGCCCGGGCGCTGGGCGAGGCGCTTTTTGGCGACGAGGACGCCTTGGTGCGGATCGACATGTCTGAATACCAGGAACGCCACACCGTGTCGCGGCTGGTGGGCGCCCCCCCCGGCTACGTCGGCTACGACGAGGGCGGCCAGTTGACGGAGGCGGTGCGGCGCCGCCCGTACACGGTGGTGCTCCTGGACGAAATCGAAAAGGCCCACCCGGAGGTGTTCAACGTTCTGCTGCAGGTCCTGGAAGACGGCCGGCTGACCGATGCCCGGGGCCGCACCGTTGACTTCCGGAACACGGTGATTATCCTGACCTCCAACGTCGGGGTCAACCTCATCCACAGGGAGACCAAGATGGGCTTCGTGACCGTGGAAGACCAGGCGGCGACCTACGAGCGGATGAAGGAGAACGTAATCGGCGAGCTGCACCGGACCTTCCGCCCGGAGTTTTTGAACCGCCTGGACGAGATCATCGTCTTCCACGCCCTGACCGGGGCGCACATCCGCCAGATTGTGGAGTTGATGCTTCGGGACGTGGCCGGCCGGTTGGAAGAGAACGAGGTGCAGGTCGAGTTCTCCGACGCGCTGAAGGACTTGCTGGCCCGGGAAGGTTTCGACGAAAAATTCGGGGCGCGCCCGTTGCGCCGGACCATCCAGCGGCGGGTGGAGGACAGATTGTCCGAGGAATTGATCCGGGGCGCCTTCAAGCGGGGGGACCGCCTGCTTCTGGACGCCGGGGACGGCGAGATCGTCGTGCGAACGTTAGGGTGACGAGAGATTATTCGTGAAATCTCCCTGGTTAGACATAGTACGACCGTTTTCGACTTGTGGTCCAGTCCAAAAAATGGTATAGTAGCGTCCAAATACAAATGCGGGGAAAAAGCTCGGAACATCGACGAAATGGCCTTCCGGTTCCGGGTTTTTGACAGTGAGGCTGACTGATGCGCTGCCGGGAGTGCGGGTACAGATCGGTCCGTTGGCTTGGCCGTTGCCCGGGTTGCGGGGAATGGCACACCTTTGTTGAAGAGGAAACCGGGGCCAGGGCGGCCCGCCGGAAGACTCCGGCAGGTGAGCCTCCGCGGCCGTTGACCGAAGTGGCCGGCGCCGAGGAGACTCGCCTCACCAGCGGCATCGCCGAGGTGGACCGGGTTCTCGGGGGCGGCTTCGTTCCGGGGTCCGTGGTCCTTTTAGGCGGAGACCCGGGAATCGGCAAGTCCACGCTGCTTTTGCAGGCGGCCGTGCGCGTGGCCGGCGCCGTGGGACGGGTGCTCTACGTTTCGGGTGAGGAGTCCGCCCTGCAGGTCCGGTTGCGCGCCGAACGCCTGCGGGCGGTGCATCCCGCCCTTTACCTGGCGCCGGAAACGGATATCGAGCGGGTAGAAAAGCATATTCTTGAACTCAAGCCCGTGATCGCGGTCGTTGATTCCATCCAGACGGTGTCCCTGGACGGGCTGGCGGCGGTTCCCGGCAGCCTGGGGCAGGTCAGAGAGTGCACCGTGCGCCTGACGCGGCTGGCGAAGAGCACCGGCATTCCGGTGCTCTTGGTCGGACACGTGACCAAGGAAGGAGTGCTGGCCGGCCCCCGGACCATGGAGCACATGGTGGACACGGTGTTGTACCTGGAGGGCGACCGGCATTATGCCTACCGCGTCCTGCGCGGGGTAAAAAACCGGTTCGGCTCCACCAACGAGATCGGCGTTTTTGAGATGGACTCCGCCGGGCTCTGCGAGGTTGAGAATCCGTCGCGGCTGTTTTTGAGCTCCGGGAGCGCTCCGGTTTCGGGCTCGGTGGTCGTGTCCTGCGTCGAGGGAACACGCCCTCTGCTCGTCGAGATACAAGCCCTGGTCAGCACCACGGGGTACGGCAACCCCCGCCGTTTGACCGCGGGGGTGGACACAAACCGCGTCATCCTTATGGCCGCCGTCCTTGAAAAGCGGGTCGGCATGCTCTTGAGCGGCCAGGACATATACGTGAACGCCGTGGGCGGGGTGAGGATCTCGGAACCCGCCGCCGATCTGGGCATCGCCCTGGCCCTGGCTTCGAGTTTCCGGGACCGGCCGGTGCCGGCCGGCACGGTGGTGGTCGGTGAGGTCGGCCTGACCGGTGAACTGCGCCCGGTGCCCCAACTTGGCAAACGCCTGCGGGAGGCCGCCAAGCTCGGCTTTGACCGCGCTGTTTTGCCGGCGGGAGGTTCAAACGAGCCCGGCGGCGAGGGCTTAAGTCTGTTCGCAGCGGGCAGCGTGGCCGAGGTTCTGGATCTCGTCCTGACCAAGTGACAAGGAAAAGGGGGGAAGTTTGTTTGGTTGATGAGCGGGGCGAAGAAGCGCTGCTGAGGGTGCTGCGCACGGTGGCGCCCGGAACCCCCCTGCGCGAGGGTCTGGAACACATCCTTCGTTCGGAGAGCGGCGCGCTGATCGTGGTGGCCGACCGGCCGGAGATACTTGAAATCGCCGAGGGCGGGTTTCACGTCAACGCCGATTTCTCGCCGGCCAAACTCTACGAATTGGCCAAGATGGACGGCGCCATCATTCTGGACAAGGACGCCCGCCGGATCATTGCCGCAAACACCCAACTGGTTCCCGACCTGGGCATTCCGTCCAATGAGACCGGAATCCGGCACCGCACCGCCGAGCGTGTGGCCCGGCAGACCGACGCCCTGGTGATTTCCATCTCGGAGCGGCGCCGCGTGATCACCATTTACAAGGGACCGATGAAGTACGTCTTGCGCGACCTGGAGGTCATCTTCACCAAGGCCAACCAGGCTCTGCAGACCCTGGAGAAATACCGGGCCGTGGCGGACCGGGTGCTGGTCAACTTGAGCATCGCCGAGTTTGAAGACACAGTCACCTTGTTCGAGGTCGCCAAGGTGATCCAGCGCGCGGTAATGACGTTGAAAGTGGTCCGGGAGATCCATAAATTCATCTGCGAGCTTGGCACCGAGGGGCGCCTGATCACCATGCAGTTGGACGAGTTGATCAGTAACGTGGAGAACGAGGGCCTGATGGTGATCCGTGACTACACGGTGACCCCGGAGGAAAAGTCTCCCAGGCAAGTCCTGGGCATCATCGAGTCCTGGCCCAGCGAGGATTTGCTCGACTTGCCGCTCATCGCCCGGGTGCTCGGCTATTCCGGCGGCAGCGGCATTCTGGAACAGAACGTTTCGCCGCGCGGGTACCGGGTGCTGGGCAAGATTCAGCGACTGCCCCATCCGGTGGTGGAGAACCTGGTAGGTGTGTTCACCAACCTGAACAAGGTGCTCAACGCCTCCCTGAACGAGCTCGACGAGGTGGAAGGGATCGGTGAAACCAGGGCGCGCTCGATCAAGGAGGGGCTGAGCCGCTATTGGAACCAGTTGTTGCAGGAAAGATACAGATAATAGAGGTCGGAAGCCGGAGGCCGGAGGTCAGAGATACCCATCCGGGCTGGTTCGGATACGGACAAGCGGCGGTCCAAAAGCTGGTTGCCAGGAAATAGTGTGAGCGTTAAAAAGGAAGAGCGCGGGAGTGCTGATCCGCCCGGAGCCCCGATTTTGACAGGAATATCTTGTTTATGTTATACTACTTAGCAGGTAGAGGGGTACTTAGGAGGTGGGATGTTGTTTAAAATCGGGGACAAGGTCGTTTATCCCATGCACGGAGCCGGAGTAATCGAGGCGATTGAAGAGAAAGAGATCCTGGGCGAGCGGCAACAGTACTACGTACTCCGCTTACCGGTCGGCAATATGAAGGTGATGGTACCCACGGCGAACGGCCCGAACATCGGACTGCGGCAGGTGATCGGGCACGAGGAAGTCCAAAAGGTCTTCGGAATCCTCAAGGATGTAAGCACACAGATGCCCGGCAACTGGAACCGGAGGTACCGGGCGAACCTCGAGAAGATCAAAAGCGGAAACATTTACGAGGTGGCCGAAGTGGTGCGGAATCTGGCCCGAAGGGAACGCGAGAAAGGGCTTTCCTCCGGAGAGAAGAGAATGTTGGAAAGTGCGCGGCAGATTCTGATCAGCGAGTTGGTGTTGGCCACCGAAGTAGAGGAAGACAAAGCGCGATCGATGTTGGAAGAGATGTTTGCCTGAAAGCGCTGGCGGAAACGCGCCAGCCTTTTTGTTTCGTAGGGTGGTGTGCGGAACTGTATAATAATGTATAATAGAGGCTGACAGTCAAGAATACTGGGTAAAGAAAGGAGGTGTAAGTACGCATATGTTGCCGAAAATGGCCTTTGTCGGACTGGTGCTGACCTTTGGCGGCATCGGCGGGGTAATCGGCTATTATCTGGCCCAGGGTGGGCTTTTTGCCCAACCCTTGAGCTACGGGGTCGCGGCCCTGGCGGTGGCCTTGGGCTTGCTGGTGGGGATCATCGCCGCCCGCCGCCTCATGGACCTCGGCAATCTGTTATTGGCGCGTGCCGTTGAGTACCTGCAGAAGATGCCCACTCAGGACCTTCTTTTTGCTTCTTTCGGCCTTATTATTGGTCTTCTTATCGCCAATCTCATCAGATCACTGCTTTATGTTTTTGGCTGGTTCGGCCAAGTTTTGAGTATTGTGGTGGCCATTTACCTGGCCTACCTCGGGATAAATGTGGCGGTTAAGAAGCGGGACGAGATCGTGGGTTTGTTCGGGAACCTGCCCCGGTTCGGGCGCGGCGAAAAGAGCGCGCGCGGGGAAGCGAAACTGCTGGACACTTCGGCCATCATCGACGGCCGGGTCGCCGATTTGTGCAAGAGCGGCTTTCTTGACGGCACCCTGATCATTCCGTGGTTTGTCCTGGATGAGTTGCAGCATGTGGCCGACTCCAGCGACATCCTGAAGCGGAACCGGGGCCGCCGGGGACTGGATATCGTCAATCACATCCGCCGCCAGTCCGACGTGCGGGTGCAGATTTACGAGAGTGTCAAGGGGCTGGAGGAGGCCAACGATGTGGACGCCAAACTAGTGAAACTCTCCAAGAAGTTGGGGGCCAAGATTATCACCACCGACTTCAACTTGAACAAGGTAGCCGAAATCCACGGCATCCGGGTCTTGAACATCAATGAGTTGGCCAACGCCTTGAAGCCGGTCGTGCTGCCCGGCGAGGAGATGGTCATCCAGATCATCAAGGACGGCAAGGAGTCCGGTCAAGGCGTCGGGTACCTGGACGACGGCACAATGATTGTGGTTGACGGCGGCAAGAAGTTTATCGGTCACAGTATTCGGGTTCTGGTCACCAGTGTTTTGCAGACCACCGCCGGACGCATGATTTTCGCCCGGCCCAAAGCGGTGGTGAAGCATGACGGGACGACCGCGCAGGAACTGGACGAGGTGAACGCGGTTGGCTGAAACGCTGGCTATTGTAGTGGCGGCCGGCCGGAGCAATCGGATGGGGGACGGTCCCAAGAAGCAATACCGGCTGCTTGCCGGCCGTCCGGTCTTGAGCCGCACCCTGGAGGTCTTTGAACACGCGCCCACGGTTGACGGTGTGGTCCTGGTGGTCGCTCCCGGTGAGGAGGAATGGTGCCGCCGGGAGATCGTGAACCGGTTTGGTTTCACCAAGGTGACGGCGGTGGTTGCGGGCGGGGAGGCGCGCCAGGATTCGGTCCGGGCGGGGTTGCAGGTCGTGGGGCCGTGTACGTTGGTGTTGGTGCACGACGGGGTGCGGCCTTTCATAACGGCCGGGCAAGTCGCCGCGGTGGCCGAAGCGGCCCGCGAACACGGAGCGGCCACTCTGGCGGTGCCGCCCAAAGACACCGTGAAGGTGAGCGCGCCGCCGGGCGGGCCGGTTTTGACTCTGCCGCGGGAACACCTGTGGCTGGTGCAGACGCCCCAGGCTTTCCGGCGCGACGTGCTGGTCGAAGCGCACCGCCGGGCTCGGGAGCAGGGTTTCGTGGGCACCGACGACACGTCCCTGGCGGAGGCTGTCGGCTACCGCGCCCGGATGGTCCCGGGCGCTTACGCCAACATCAAAATCACGACTCCCGAGGATTTGGCCTTTGCCGAGGCGTTGTTGGGAGGCGGGCCCGTGCTGGTCGGGTTTGGGTACGACGTCCATCGGTTGGTTGACGGCCGAAAGCTGATCCTGGGCGGGGTGGAGGTGCCCCACGACCGGGGCCTCTTGGGGCATTCGGACGCCGACGTGCTGGTGCACGCGGTGATGGATGCGCTGCTGGGGGCGGCCGGCGCCGGGGATATCGGCCGTTGGTTTCCCGATGACGACCCGGCCTACCGCGGCATCTCCAGCTTGGATCTCCTGGTTCGGGTGGCGGTGTTCCTCCGGGAACGCGGCCTGGAGGCGGCGAACCTGGACGCCGTCTTGGTTGCCCAAGCGCCCCGCCTCTCACCGTTTATTCCCCAAATGCAGGACAATATGGCGCGCGTGTTGAGCGTTTCCCCGGAAGTGGTAAATGTCAAGGCCACCACCACGGAGGGGCTCGGCTTCACCGGTTCCGGCGCGGGCATCGCCGCGTACGCCGTAACCGCCCTGCGGCGAGTTGTTTTGCCCGGCGGCCCGGTGTTATAATGGGCTCGTGTCCGTCGGCCCGGGGAGTCGCTTACGGCGATTCGCGGTCGAGGATGAGAATCTAATCCAAGATTCCATTCTCGGGGGAGGGGTACAGGTGTTCCGGACGCTGCGTCAGGACGTGCGGGCGGTCTTCGAACGCGACCCCGCCGCGAAGAACCTGGTCGAGGTGCTTACCTGCTATCCCGGGCTGCATGCCGTCTGCATGCACCGTATCGCTCACGCTCTTTACCGGCGGCGCTGCTTCACTGCGGCCCGGTTGCTCTCCCACCTTTCCCGGTTCCTGACGGGCATCGAAATTCACCCGGGAGCCCGGATCGGAGAAGGGCTCTTCATCGACCACGGGTCCGGAGTGGTTATCGGCGAGACCACCGAGATCGGCCGGAACGTGACCCTGTACCAGGGGGTTACCCTGGGCGGTACAGGCAAGGAAAAGGGCAAGCGGCATCCCACCATCGGGGACAACGTGGTGATCAGTGCCGGCGCCAAGGTCTTGGGATCGTTTGAAATCGGGGCCAACTCCAGGATCGGGGCCGGATCGGTGGTCTTAAAGCCGGTGCCCGCGAACTGCACCGTGGTGGGGGTTCCCGGAAAGATCGTGCGGCGTGACGGACAACGGGTCGACGACATCGACCTGCGGCACGACCAGCTGCCCGACCCCGTGGCGGAAGCCCTGACCGCCATGCAGGAGCGGATCATGGATCTGGAGGCCAAAGTCCGCCGGCTGGAAGGCGAACCACATGCGGAAGGAGAAACGACTCTTGGAGATCTTCAACACCCTGACCGGCCGCAAGGAGCGGTTTTGTCCCCGTGATCCGGGGCGGGTGGGCATGTACGTTTGCGGACCCACCACCTATAACTTCATTCACCTGGGGAACGCCCGGGCGCTGGTGGTGTTTGACACCATCCGCCGCTACTTCCTGCATAAGGGCTACCGGGTGCTTTACGTCCAGAACTTCACCGACGTGGACGACAAAATCATCAACCGGGCCCGGGAAGAGGGGATGGACCCCCATATCCTGGCCGCCAAATACGTGGACGAGTATTTTGTCGATGCCGACGCCCTCAATGTGCGGCGTGCGGACGTGCACCCGAAGGTATCGGACCACATCCCCGAGATCATCGCCCTGATCGAGGCGATCATCGGTCGCGGGCTGGCTTATGAGGCCGGCGGAGACGTCTACTTTGCGGTGCGCAGGTTCGACGGTTACGGCCGGCTCTCCAAGCGCTCTCTCGATGACTTACAGGCCGGGGCCCGGGTCGAGGTCGGCGAGCAGAAGAAAGACCCCCTCGATTTCGCTTTGTGGAAGGCGGCCAAACCGGGGGAACCCTGGTGGGAAAGCCCCTGGGGCCGCGGGCGGCCGGGTTGGCACATCGAGTGCTCCGCCATGGCCGCGAAATACCTGGGGACCGGGTTTGACATTCACGGTGGCGGGGCGGACCTGATTTTCCCGCACCACGAAAACGAAATCGCCCAGTCGGAGGGCGCCACCGGCGTGCCTTTCGCGCGGTACTGGATCCATAACGGCTTCATTACCATCCGGGAGGAGAAAATGTCCAAGTCCCTCGGGAACGTCTTTCTGGTGCGTGAACTGACCCGGCTCTACCCGCCCGAGGCGCTGCGGCTCTTTCTCCTGTCCAACCACTACCGCAATCCGCTCGACTACGACCCCGAAGCCATGGAGGCCGGCGTCCGCGCCGTCAGCCGGCTGAAGACGTGTCTCGGCCTGTTGCGCGAGTCTTTGGACCGGCCGGCCCCGGCCCCGGACGGAGACGGAGGGGGAGAGAACCGGCTGGAAACGGTGCTGGAGGAACTCCAGGGGCGGTTCGAGGCGGCGATGGACGACGACTTCAACACGGCGCTCGCCCAGGCCGTGCTGTTTGACCTGACGAGCGAGGTGAACACCTACCTGCACCAGAACGAACGGCCCGACCGGGAGACCCTGCAAAAGGCCCGGGACCTGTTCGACGCGTTCAACCGCGTGTTGGGCATTTTCCCGGAGAATAACGGCCGCATCGTCCTGGAGGCCGGTACGGTGGGCGGCGACCTGTCCCAGGGGCTGCTCGAGCTTTTGATCGCGCTTCGCCGGGACGCCCGCCGCAACAAGGACTTCGCCACGGCCGACCGGATCAGGGACGGGCTGCGGGAGTTGGGCGTGGCGCTGGAGGACACCCCGCAGGGTGTCCGCTGGAAATTTAGTGGTCGGTGGTCGGTGGTCGGTGGCCGGTGGCCGGTCGTCCGTGGGGGACCGGACTGACGATAGCCAACCGGCACCTGACTGCGGGGTACCCGCGTTAGTGGGTCCACCGACGACCGGTAAAGGGTGGCTTGTAAGTGGGAGAAAGCAAACTGTATGTTACGCTGCTGGCGCACACTGAAGGCCCCGAAGCGTTGGCCGCCCTGGCCGGGCGCCGGTGCTACTCCGGCTTGGATAATGAGGACCTGGTGGCCGCCGAAGCGGGGCGCGATTCGGGGGAGCTGATCCAAAAGCTGGTGGGGATGGGGCATGTCACCGTCATCGAACATGCCTCGTACACCTTTGCGGTGGAGGGTGTTTCCCGCAGTCTTCTCGCCCAAATCACCCGGCACCGCCTGGCCTCATTCAGCGTGCAGTCACAGCGTTACGTAGGCGAAACGGCGGCGAAAAACCCCGACGGGGTATTCGATTACGTAATTCCGCCGCAGATCGCCGCCTTGGGGGACGAGGCCCGGAGGGAATTCGCGCGCCAGATGCGCACGATCCAGGAGTGGTACGATCACTGGGCGCAAGCACTCGGAGGGGAACGGGACGCCTTTGAGGACGCCCGCTTCGTCCTGCCGAACGCCGCCGAAACAAAGTTCGTGTTCACCATGAACGCCCGGCAGCTTCTGCACTTCTTCACCCTGCGCTGCTGCGAGCGGGCCCAGTGGGAGATCCGGGAACTGGCCGACCACATGCTGGACTTGGTGAAGCCCACCGCCCCGACCATCTTCGCCAAGGCCGGGCCGGCATGCCTGCGCGGGCCCTGCCCGGAAGGGAAACTCAACTGCGGCAGACTGAAAGAAGTCCGCAAGAAATACCGCGGGGGCGGGACAAAGCAAGAAACCGACAGGCAAAAGGCCGGGGCGCGAAGCAGGTGATTCGGGCCCCGTTTTTTAACCGGCAACGTCCGTCGGCGGCCCCTTGGGAAATTGCTGTGCGAAAACCGAATCTTGGCCCGAGATCCAAACCGGGTTAGAATAATGGAATAAGGGAACCGGACTGGCCGTGCATTCTTGAATTGAGGAGGCGTTTGGTTTTGAGCGGGTTCAAAGCGGTAAACCTCAAAGACCTCGTGGAATACGCGGAAGGCTCGATCGTGAGCCGGACCCTGGTGGACAAGAAGACGGGCACCCTCACCCTGTTCGCTTTCGACGCCGGACAGGGCTTGAGCGAGCACACCGCCCCGTTTGACGCGGTGGTCCAGATCCTGGACGGCAAGGCCGCGCTCATGATCGGCGGTCAAGCCCTGGAGGCCTCGGCCGGGCAGTTGGTGATCATGCCCGCCAACGTCCCGCACGCGTTGCGGGCGGTGGAACGTTTCAAGATGCTCTTGACGATGATCCGGGCCTGATGATTCTGTAACCGGGCTTGTCCAGGAGGCGGCGGTGCGCGATTCTCGTGACTCCGAAAAACAGACGGTCATCTACGGCCGGAACCCGGTGCGGGAGGCCCTGCGCGGCGGGCGGACCCTGCACAAGGTCCTGGTGGCCCGGGGGGCCGATCCCCGGCTGTTCCGGGAACTGCGGGAGCTGGCCGGGCCGGCCGGGATTCCGGTCCAGGTCGTGGAACGCCCGCTGCTGGACCAGCTGACCGGCGGCGGTGCGGCCCACCAGGGCGTGGCGGCCACGGTTTCCGTCAAGGACTTCGTGGCGGTGGAAGCGCTGCTGACCGGGGAAAACCCGCTCCTTGTGGTCTTAAACGCGGTCCAGGACCCGCGTAACCTGGGGGCCATCCTCCGCACCGCCGAGGCGGCCGGTGTGGACGGCGCCGTGGTCCCGTCCCGGCGGGCGGCCCCGCTCACCCCTGCGGCGGCCAAAACCGCGGCCGGGGCGGTCGAGTACCTGCCGGTCGCCCGGGTCACCAACATCGCGCTCACTCTCCGGGAGTTCAAACAGAAGGGTCTTTGGGTGGTGGGGGCCGACCCGGAGGCCCCGGTTTCCTACTGGGACGCCGACCTGGGGGGGCCGCTGGCCCTGGTGATCGGGGGCGAGTCGGCCGGTTTGGGCCGGGCGGTGCATGCCGAGTGCGACTCGCTGGTCCGGATCCCGATGTCGGGCCGCGTCGGCTCCCTCAACGCCTCGGTGGCGGCCGCCCTGCTGATCTACGAGGCCGTCCGGCAGAGGAGGGCCGGCGGGTCACGATGAAGGACCATCTGGTGGTGGACGGCTACAACGTGATCTTCAACTCCCCGGAGCTTAAAGACCTGAACGACCTGGAACACGCGCGCGCCCGCCTGATCGACACCCTGGTCAACTTCGCGGCGCTGGCCGGTCAACGGGTGACCGTGGTGTTCGACGCCCACTCCGTTCCGGGAGGAGTGGCGCGCACCGAGAGGCACGGGCCGGTGGAGGTGATCTACACGTCCGGAGGAGAGACGGCTGATACGGTGATCGAGCGCCTGGTGGGAAGACTGTCCGGGTGGCCGGCGCCGGTGTTCGTGGTTACGGCCGACTACGTCGAACAGCGGGTGGTCCTGGGCCTGGGAGCCTACCGGGTGCCGCCGGGGGAATTCTGGGAAAAGGTACGGCGGTTGTCGCGGGAGTCGTTTATCCACCACCGGGACAAGCCGGCCGACAGCTATTTGGAAAATCGCCTGGAAGAGCGAACCAGGGCGGCCTTGGAGGCCTGGCGCCGCAAAAAGCCGCACGGGTAGGCGGGGTACGGACAGGTTAGGCTTGACTCTCGTCATGCCTTTAAGTATAATTCATTACGTAAGTGCCTTTCCCTTTTTACACCCTTACACGGAGGCGATAGTTTTTGAGCCTCAACCCCCAATTCGAGACTGCCCAGCTCCAGATTTATCATGCTCTTGAAGACGAAAAGATTGTTGAACATGCCCGGGAAGGCGACGGTGAAGCCCTGGAATTCCTTATCAACAAATACCGCCATTTTGTGCGCGCCAAGGCCCGGTCCTATTTCCTGATCGGGGCCGACCGGGAGGACATCATCCAGGAGGGCATGATCGGTCTATACAAAGCGATTCGCGATTTCCGCCTGGACAAACTCTCCTCGTTCCGGGCGTTTGCCGAACTGTGTATCACCAGGCAGATCATTACGGCGATCAAAACGGCGACCAGGCAAAAACACATCCCCCTCAATTCCTACGTATCCCTGAACAAGCCCATCTACGACGAAGACTCGGACCGCACCCTCCTGGACGTCATCTCCGGCTCCAAAATCACCGACCCCGAAGAACTGGTCATCAGCCGCGAAGAATTCGACGATATCGAGGAAAAAATCGGCGAACTGCTTAGTTCGTTGGAATGGAAGGTGCTGATGTCCTACCTGGAGGGCAAGTCCTACCAGGAGATCGCCGAGGATTTGGACCGGCACGTAAAGTCGATTGACAACGCCCTGCAGCGGGTGAAGCGCAAACTGGAGAAATACCTGGAAAGGCGCGAAATCTAGCCCGTTGACCAGTTGGAAACAAAAGCGCGCGCCGCCAACAGCAAGCCCGCCTTGAGTTCACCCTTTCCCGGAATGGTGATAATCATCCCATTAGGCATCTTGATATTAACGTGATCACCAACGGGGATTACTGCACCGTCGGCTTCGATGGACAACTCCCGCATTACATACGTTGATTTCGTGGCTGACCCACTGTACCCAGGTTATTAAGGTGCTGGTTTGGTGTGCCGGACGGGGATCGTGTGCGTACCGGGGCATTGTCCCCGCACTCCCGGCATTGTCCCCGCGTCACTCTTCCATATGCACCTTGAGCATGCGGTCGCCGATCTGGAGGGCGTCCACAACTTCCATTCCCTTGACCACCTGCCCGAAAACGGTGTACCGTCCGTCGAGGCCGGGCTGGTCGCTGAGGCAGATGTAAAACTGGCTGCCTGCCGTATGCGGCCCGCTCTTGGCCATGCCGACCGACCCGCGCAGATGTTTGCGCTTGCTGTCCTCATCCCGGATGGCGTATCCCGGCCCGCCGGTGCCATCCCCGTTCGGATCTCCGCCCTGGACCACGAAGCCCGGATCGACCCGGTGGAAGGTCAGGGAATCGTAAAAGCCCTGTTCCACCAACGACTTAAAATTAGCCACGGTCTCCGGGGCGTCCGACGCGTAAAGCTCGATCACGATTTGTCCCCGTTCGGTTTCGATCACGGCCTGCGGCGCGGCCGGCTGCGGCGGCGCTCCCCCGCAGCCGGCGGTCGCGAGCAAGGCGAAGGTGAACAGCGCCAGCACCGGCAACACGGCGACTCTTTTGGTCCGGTCAAGGCAAAGAAGTTTCAACTGATTACAGACCCCCTCACTTCGCGATATTTAAATTTAAATACTTCCCCATTGAAACGTCGGAGTCCTGCCTTTGGAGTGAGATAGTCGAGACAGCCTCGTTTTTGGAGTTGACAGCTGCGGCTCCTTTTTGCTACCATAGGAGTGCGCTTGTAGGCAACACGGACGGTGCCGGCCGCTGTGACCGGCCCCGTCCCGCGTTTTTAGGCCGGCGTAGCTCAGTGGCAGAGCAGCTGATTTGTAATCAGCTGGCCGGGGGTTCGAATCCCTTCGCCGGCTCCAGGCAAGATGTACCGGGCGCACCGGGGCCGGGCGGCTGGGCGCGAATATCCTTGTAAAGGATACCGGTTTGTGATATAATTAATGCGTTGACTTAGCGGGGTGGAGCAGCCGGTAGCTCGTCGGGCTCATAACCCGAAGGTCGCAGGTTCAAATCCTGCCCCCGCAACCAATATTGAAAGATGGGCCCATATAGCTCAGTAGGCAGAGCGTATCCTTGGTAAGGATAAGGTCGGCGGTTCGATCCCGCCTATGGGCTCCATATGCAAGGCGGAGTAGCTCAGGTTGGTAGAGCAAGCGGTTCATACCCGCTGCGTCGGGGGTTCAAGTCCCTCCTCCGCTACCAGTGTACAGCCAGCCGACAAGGCTGGTTTTGTTTTTTGAAGCATAACTTGGCCAACCTTGGCCAGGTGATCGATCAAAACACTGGTATCAAGAAGCATACCCAACCGCTCCAAGCGCTTCTGAATCTTGTGTTCTTAATCGGCTCAACATAATGGAGAGGGTTTTCCAAGTTCCCCTTCCTGCTAGAGCTGTGCAGGAATCCGGCATTCTTTGCCGAAATTTTGGCCATGTGTCGAATTGGTAGACACGGAGCGCCAAATCTGACATAAAAGCATGTCAAATCTTCTTTCAATCATAGCTTGGATCCCCCGGTATATTCTTATATGGTATGTCCTGCCTGGCGCCAGGCTATCAGAGCGTCACCAAGAGAGCTATCCTTTACCAGCAGGTAGTCCGTATCAAAAGTGGATAGTGCGAACGCACTAATTCCCTTCTCCGCCAGCGGCACGGCCAGAGAGGCCAGAATGCCCGTCAGGGCAAAGTCTAATTTGCCATCTACCCTAAGGAGCCGCCAGCCGTCCTCAACCGCAACGCAGGGTGGTACCCGCCTGGAAAGGCAGACTACGGATGTTTCCCCGGGAGCCATAGTTACTGAATACAGTTCTTCTTCATCCAGACCTGGCGGCGGTACTATAGCGCCAGCTCCCAAACGGCACACCACATAGTGGCCCTCCAGCAAAACCAGTTTCAGGGATACTCCCTCAAACACTAAAAAAACACCCACTTTTTTCTAAAACCCCGGGCCGACAGCCCGGGGTTTTATGATTACGCATCTTACGCATGCATCTGCCTTTTCCGGGGCGCAGCAAGAGCCGGGGGTGCAGCACCCCTTATCGTCCTTTTCGACATTACGGACGGAACGCCTGCCTGCCCCCAAACCATTACTGCCGGATCACCGCCCACGGCTGTCTCAATGCTTTCCATATGTACTGTATTTCTTTGCCGCAGTGCAGGCAAGAATCATACAGTTTTAGGTGGTGTCATAACAACACTTTATGGAGTATAATAATACTAAATAAGTGTTATGAGGTTGAGGGGCTTTGAGTAATAAGCTTTTTCCGCTGGGGCATCCGGTACCGGAAGAGGACTTGATCGGAAGACTGCCTTTTGTTGATGCGCTTGTGTCCAGGCTGGAAGAAGGGAACAGCATCATGCTGGCGGGCCCCCGCAGAATCGGGAAGACTTCCCTTACCAAGGAAGCGCTGCGGCGCCTAAAAGAAAAAGGTTATTACACTGTCTGGATTGACTGTTTTGCGATCCGGGATAAAGAGCACCTGGCAGAAAAGATTATGGAAGGGTGTTTGGCCAACCGTACCGGCTTACCGAAAACGCTGGCGGCCATCCGGGAGAAATTGCGGCAGTTTGGTCCAATTCCGGTGAGCTTGAAATTGCAGGACTTGGAGATGGAAGTCAGCCTTTTTGTCAGTCGAAAGGCGAGTCCGGATGAGCTGCTCGACCAAGCCCTGGAGTTCCCGCAAAAACTGGCTGAAAAAGACAATAAACGGGTGATAGTCTCGTTCGACGAATTTCAGGACGTATCCGTCGTGGCCGGCAACCGCATTTTCAAACGAATGAGAGCTGCTTTTCAGGAACAACCCCGGGTTAGTTTTCTGTACCTGGGGTCAAAGGAAAGCATGATGAAGACACTGTTTTCTTCACGCCGGGAGGCTTTTTACCGTTTCGCCGTCCCTCTGCCGGTGCCATCCGTCCCGCAGGATTCTTGGCTTCCCTACATTCAAAAGAAATTTGCCAGCCGCAAGGTGCAGGCGGACGCCAGCATTCTTAGGGAACTCTTGGAACTTACGGGCGGCCATCCATACGATACGATGCTGTTGTGCAACGAAGCATACCAGCTTGTGGCTCTGAACGGGCGCGACGTACTGACGCTGCCCGTCTTGCAGCAAGCTTATGACCAGGCGCAGGCCATTCTCGAACCAGCGTTTACCGAGATCTTGGCCGGACTCGGCCGCTCTGCTCAGATGCGCGACGTGATTTGTAAGCTTGCTGCCGACCAGCAGCCGTACAAGGACAAGCCGCAAGCGAATGCTGTAACTCGGTCAATCAAGAAATTGGAGGAGAAGGGCATTATCGAAAGAGTAACAAGGGCTCGGTATCGGTTTGTTGAACCGATGTTCAAGGATTTCGTCAGGCGAACATTCACGTGTTGACCTGATCAGCCGGCGGGTTCATCGCGGTTTACGGGTGAACGGAAAAGCTGTCGGTAAGGGTTGCAATGTGGTTATGTGGCTGTGTTCCTGACTAGTCGGTTCCGTAGGTGGCGGCGGTGCCTTCAGTGATATGGATTTTTGTGACATTCGGCAGGAGTTCACGTTTGATTAGCGAATAAATATACCTTGACTCTGGACAAATATGTAACAGCCAATTCATGACTGTCAAGGAGGTCGGGTTTATGGCGAAACCCAAGTTTGTGCGTACCAAGCCGCACGTAAACGTCGGCACGATCGGCCACGTGGACCATGGCAAGACCACGCTGACGGCGGCGATCACGCTGGTTTTGTCGAAGATCGGCCAGGCCGAGTACAAAAAATACGACGACATCGACGCGGCGCCGGAGGAAAAGGCGCGCGGCATCACCATCAACACCGCGCACGTCGAGTACGAGACCGGGAAGCGGCATTACGCGCACGTGGACTGCCCGGGGCACGCCGACTACATCAAGAACATGATCACCGGCGCGGCCCAGATGGACGGGGCGATCCTGGTGGTCTCCGCCGCCGACGGGCCCATGCCCCAGACCCGGGAGCACATCCTCTTGGCGCGCCAGGTGGCCGTGCCCTCCATCGTGGTTTACCTGAACAAGGCCGACATGGTCGACGACCCCGAGCTGCTTGAGCTGGTCGAGATGGAAGTACGCGAGCTGTTATCGAACTACGAATTCCCCGGGGACGACACCCCGATCGTCACCGGTTCGGGCTTAAAAGCCCTGGAGTGCGGCTGCGGCAACCGGGAGTGCCCGCACTGCAAATCCATCTGGGAGCTTATGGACGCCGTCGACGACTACATTCCGACGCCCGAGCGCGACATCGACAAGCCCTTCCTGATGCCGGTCGAGGACGTGTTTTCCATCACCGGCCGCGGCACGGTGGGGACCGGCCGGGTGGAGCGGGGCACCGTAAAGACCGGGGACGAGGTCGAGATCGTCGGCTTTGCGGCCAAGCCGCGCAAAACCGTGGTCACCGGAGTGGAGATGTTCCGCAAGATTCTGGACTACGCTCAGGCCGGGGACAACGTCGGGTGCCTCTTGCGGGGCGTGGACCGCACCGAGCTCGAGCGGGGCCAGGTATTGGCGAAGCCGGGTTCCATCAAGCCGTTGACCGAATTTGTGGCCAACGTGTACGTGTTGAGCAAAGAAGAAGGTGGCCGGCATACCCCGTTCTTCAACGGGTACCGTCCGCAGTTTTACTTCCGGACCACCGACGTGACCGGCGTGATCCAGTTGCCGGACGGCGTGGAGATGGTGATGCCCGGGGACAACCTGCAGATGGACGTCAGCCTGATCACCCCGATCGCCATCGAAGAAGGATTGCGGTTCGCCATCCGCGAGGGCGGCCGCACGGTGGGCGCCGGCGTGGTCACGGGGACCAAGTAAGGAAGAAGGCCGAACGGGTGGGGGCCTGATCAAGGGCCCCATCTGTACGAGTAAAGTTGACCCGGGCTTTGAAGATAAAGTTGGGAAAAAAGGGGCGAGCAGCGTCCTACCTTTTTGCCCCACCTTTTATGCCTTGACATCCCCTGGCAGTTGTGATACATTCAAGATCGTAAATTTTGCCGGGACTGGTCTTTTTTTAGTTTTGGGAGGTGTTTTCCGGTGCGGGTGAATGTTACGCTGGCATGTACGGAATGTAAGCGCAGGAACTACATTACCACCAAGAACAAGAAAAGCGACCCCAACCGTATTGAGATGAAAAAATACTGCCGCTGGTGCGGGTCGCACACGTTGCACAAAGAGACCAAATAAGCTAGGGAAGCTAGGGATGTAACAATGGCGGAGAGTAGAAAGCGGGAGGGCAAACCGGCAGGCAAGGCGGAGAACGACGGGACGAAGGGCGGGCCCAAGAAAGAACTCAAGCTGAAGAGGGACCCCCGGAAAGACCCGAAGAAAGACCAGAAGAAAGACTCCAAGAAAGAAGCGCCCGCCGTAAAGAAGAAACCGCGCGAGGGTCTGGTCAAGGCCAGTCGGCGCTATTTCGAAGGCGTGTGGCACGAGCTGAAGAAGGTGCACTGGCCCACCCGCCGCGAGGTGATCATCTACACGGGCGTGGTGCTGGTGGCCGTGCTTCTGGTCGGCGTGCTCCTGTGGATTTTCGATCTCATCTTGAGCCAGATTCTAGGCCGGCTGATTACATAGGCTGGGGGGTGGAGGACCAAGGGGTCTATAACCCGGTCCTCATTTCCGTGAGCAAGCAGTGGTTTGTGGTCCATACCTATTCCGGTTATGAAAACAAGGTGAAGGCCAACCTGGAAAAGCGGATCGAGTCGATGAGCATGGAAGACAAGATCTTCCGCATCGTGGTGCCCGTGGAGGACGAAATCGAAGTCAAGGGCGGCAAGCGCAAGATTTCCAAGCGCAAGATTTTCCCCGGCTACGTCATGGTTGAGATGATTTTGAACGACGACTCCTACCGCGTAGTGCGCAACACTCCCGGAGTCACCGGTTTTGTGGGCAGTGTCGGGATCGGCTCGAAACCCATTCCCCTGACCGACGCCGAAGCGGACCAGATCATCAGCCAGATGGAAGGCGACCAACCGCGCATCCGCATCGACCTGGTGCCCGGGGAAAAGGTGCGCGTGATGGTCGGGCCGTTCGAGAACTTCATGGGCACGGTGGATGACGTCAACTACGAGAAGGCCAAGATCCGGGTGATGATTTCGATGTTCGGGCGGGAAACCCCCATCGAGCTCGAATACTTCCAGATTGAAAAGGTCACCTAGCGAAAGGTCGCCTGGCGGTAAGTTTTGACCCATCCCGGGACAGCGAGGAGGTGACGCGATGGCGAAAAAGGTAATGGCGATGGTAAAATTGCAGATCCCGGCCGGCAAGGCCACGCCGGCACCCCCGGTGGGTCCGGCCCTCGGGCAGCACGGGGTCAATATTATGGCCTTTGTGAAGGAGTACAACGACCGGACGGCCGGCCAGGTCGGCCTGATTATTCCGGTGGAAATCACCATTTACGCCGACCGGACGTTCAGTTTCGTGACCAAAACGCCGCCGGCTTCGGTACTGCTCAAAAAAGCGGCCGGCATCGAGACTGCTTCCGGACAACCGCACGTCAAGAAGGTCGGCAAGGTCACTCGCACGAAGGTGCGGGAAATCGCCGAGCTGAAAATGCCGGACCTGAATGCGGCTGACGTTGACGCCGCGGTGCGTATGGTTGAAGGTACAGCCAGAAGTATGGGCATTGAAATCGTGGAAGGCTAGTGGGAGGAGTGTAGACACTCCGTTATCACCACAGGAGGAGGTTGGCGAGGTTGCCGAAACACGGGAAAAAATACGTCGAAGCGGCAAAACAGGTTGATTCCGAAAAGCACTACGAGGTCCGGGAGGCGCTGGAACTGGTAAAGGAACTGGCCCCGGCCAAGTTCGACGAAACCGTCGAGGCGGCCGTCAGGCTGGGAGTGGACCCCCGGCACGCCGACCAGCAAGTGCGCGGCGCGGTGGTGTTGCCGCACGGCACGGGCAAGACCCGCTCCGTGCTGGTGTTCGCCAAGGGCGAGAAAGTCACGGAGGCCGAAAAGGCCGGTGCCGACTACGTGGGCGGCGAGGAGATGGTGGCCAAGATCCAGGGCGGTTGGATGGAGTTCGACGTGACCATCGCCACCCCGGACATGATGTCGGCCGTGGGCAAGATCGGCCGGATTCTTGGTCCCCGCGGCCTGATGCCCAACCCGAAAACGGGTACGGTCACCTTTGACATCGCCCGGGCGGTAGCGGAAGTGAAGGCCGGGAAGATCCAGTACCGGGTGGACAAGGCCGGGAACGTTCACGCGCCGATCGGCAAGGTGTCCTTCGAGGTGGAGAAGCTGGAGGAAAACTTAAAGACTCTGATCGACGCGCTGATCCGGGCCAAGCCGGCGGCGGCGAAGGGCCAGTACCTGCGCGGGCTCGTGGTCACCTCGACCATGGGTACGGGAGTCAGGGTCAACGTCCGGAAGTTCATCGGCTAGGCCCCAAGTCCTTGACAATTTAAGAACCGGAGTTTTGCTCCCGTTGGCTGTAGACAGTAGGCGCCCGACCACCATCAAGGGCTTAATGGTCCTCCGGGACCGCCAACCGAGGCCGGAAACAGGGCTTGTTCGCCTCTGTACGCCGTTGTCTGCAGGGGCCTTTATATTTTCAGGAGGAGGTGTATCATTTGCCGCAAAAGAAAGACAAGGTTGCAACCGTGGCCGACTTGAAAGAACGGATGTCCCGGGCCCGGGTGATCGTAATGAGTGACTACCGGGGAATGACGGTGGCCGAAATCACCGCGCTCCGGCGCAAGGTGCGCGAAACCGGGTCACAGATGATGGTGGTCAAAAACACTTTGGCTCGCCTGGCGGCACGCGAGGCCGGCATCGAGGAAATGGAGCCCATGCTCACCGGCCCCACCGCATTGGCTTTCGGCTACGACGACGAGATTGCTTTAAGCAAGATGATGGTTCAGTTCGAGAAGGATTACAAGCAGTTCGACCTCAAGGGCGGCGTAATGCAGGGCCGGTTGTTGCCGCGCGAGAGTGTCCTGAAGCTGGCCGACCTGCCTCCCCGGCCGGTGCTTCTGGGCCAGGTGGCCGGCGCCTTCCAAGCGCCGATCGCCGCTTTGGCCAACGTGTTGCAGGGGAACATCCGGAACCTGGTCTACGTGCTCGAGGCCGTCAGGGAAAAGAAGGCCGCACAGGCCTAGCGCGTGAGCGGAAAGAATCGTTCCCGCAACAGCCTGGCGCCCGGTGGCCGGGTCATCAAATCTGATTTTTAGGAGGATAAACTCACATGTCCAAAGTCAACGAAATCATCGAAATCGTGAAGGGGCTTACCGTTCTGGAACTGGCCGAACTGGTCAAGGCGATGGAAGAGGAGTTCGGCGTGAGTGCGGCGGCCCCCGTGGCGGCGATGGCGGCGGTTCCGGCTGCGGCGGCGCCGGTGGTCGAGGAAGAGGAGCAGACCGAGTTCGACGTCATCCTCAAGAACGTGGGCAACGAAAAGATCAAGGTCATCAAGGTGGTCCGGGAAATCACCGGTTTAGGCCTGAAGGAGGCCAAGGAACTGGTCGACGGCGCGCCGAATCCCGTTAAGGAAAAGGTCAACAAGGAAGAAGCCGAAACCATCAAGAAGAAGCTGGAAGAGGTCGGCGCCGACATCGAAATCAAGTAGGCAAACCGGAGTCACGCGGCCCGGAGCCCCCTTCCGGACGGATTGGGGCTCCGGTTCCCGTTTTATGTACATTGTACCATCATTTGCCAGACAAATTGTTTCTTGACACCATTTTAATCCCGTGATAAAATTAAAAGTCGTTGCATCTGATCACAAGTATCATCCGCCAAATTAGCGGCAATACTATCCAGATAGGTTTTTCAAGTATAAAGCGAGGTGCACTAAAACCTTGCTTTTCGTATTTTATTTTTCAGGGGGTTGAGGTATGCCCGCCGTCAAGCCCAGGGAGCGCCGTCTTTTTGGTGAACTCCGAGAGGTCCTCGATCTTCCCGACCTGGTAGAGGTTCAGAAGCGTTCTTACGACTGGTTTTTGGACAAGGGCCTGCGCGAGGTTTTCCACGACATCTCCCCGATCCAGGATTTCACCGGTAACCTGGTGCTGGAATTCCTGGACTACCAGTTGGGGGAGCCCAAGTACACCGTTTCCGAATGCAAGGACCGCGACGTCACCTATGCCGCCTCGATGCGCCTCAAGGTCCGCCTGATCAACCGGGAGACCGGCGAGGTCAAGGAACAAGACGTGTTTATGGGCGACTTCCCGTTGATGACCGACAAGGGAACCTTCATTATTAACGGGGCCGAGAGAGTCATTGTCAGTCAATTGGTTCGCTCGCCCGGGGTGTACTTCGACATCCAACCCGATCCCAGCGGCAAACAGATTTACAGTGCCACTGTCATTCCGAACCGGGGGGCGTGGCTGGAGTTCGAGACCGACATCCAGGACCAGATCTGGGTGCGGGTCGACCGGACCCGGAAGATTCCGGCCACGGTGCTGATCAAAGCCCTGGGCTTCGGGAGCAAAGCGCGCATCCTGGACCTTTTCGACCAGCACAAGAGCATTCAGGAAACCCTCACCAAGGACAACACGGACAGTGAGGAAGACGCCCTCATTGAAATCTACAAGCGCTTGCGGCCGGGGGAACCGCCGACCGCCGACAGCGCCCGTTCCCTGCTGGAAACCCTTTTCTTCGACCCGAAGCGGTACGACCTGGCGGACGTCGGGCGCTACAAGCTGTTTAAGAAGTTGAAGCACGGGGTGCTCTACCGTTTCGACCGGGAGCAGAGCGGCCGGACCGAATTCGACCCCCACCTGAAGCGGGAAGTGCCGGTGGAGCGCAAGTTCATCCGTGAACTCACCCGCGACGACATCCTGGCGACCATCCGCTACCTGATCCGGCTGGTGCAGGGCGAGGGCCGGGCCGACGACATCGACCACCTGGGCAACCGCCGGCTGCGGTCGGTGGGCGAGCTTTTGCAGAACCAGTTCCGGATCGGCCTGGCGCGGATGGAACGGGTGGTGCGGGAGCGCATGACCATTCAGGACGTCGAGGTGATCACCCCGCAGGCCCTGATCAACATCCGCCCCGTGGTGGCGTCGATCAAGGAGTTCTTCGGTTCGAGCCAGTTGTCCCAGTTCATGGACCAGACCAACCCGCTGGCCGAACTGACCCACAAGCGCCGGCTCTCGGCCCTGGGTCCGGGAGGCCTCTCGCGGGAGCGGGCCGGGTTCGAGGTGCGGGACGTGCACCACTCCCATTACGGCCGGGTGTGTCCCATCGAGACTCCGGAAGGTCCGAACATCGGTCTCATTGGGTCGTTGACCACCTACGCGCGGGTGAACGAGTTCGGGTTTGTGGAAACCCCGTACCAGAAGGTGAACAAAGAAAGCCGGCGGGTCACTGAAGAGATCGTATATTTGACCGCTGACGAAGAAGAAGAATACGTGATCGCCCAGGCGAACGCCGAGTTGGATGAGGACGGACGCTTCGTGGCGAACCGGGTGGACTGCCGCTACCGAGGTGAGATCATGGTGGTCGACGCCGACCGGGTCGACTACGTGGACGTGTCACCCAAACAGGTGTTTTCGGTCGCGACGTCCCTGATCCCCTTCCTGGAGCATGACGATGCCAACCGGGCCCTGATGGGGGCCAACATGCAGCGCCAGGCCGTACCGCTTTTGATTTCCGAGGCGCCCTACATCGGCACCGGCATCGAAGAAAAGGCGGCCTATGACTCCGGAGTACTGGTGATCGCTGAGGCGGGCGGGGTCGTAGAGCGGGTGACTTCCACCGAGATCAAGATCCGTACCGCTTCCGGGGCGGTGGGTCACTACCGCCTGGCCAAATTCGGACGGTCCAACCAGGGCACCTGTTTCAACCAGCGCCCGATCGTCTCCCGGGGCGAAAGAATCGCCGACGGGCAGGTGATCGCGGACGGTCCGTGCACCGACCACGGCGAACTGGCGCTGGGCCGGAACGTCCTGACCGCGTTCATGCCCTGGGAAGGTTACAACTACGAAGACGCGATTCTGGTGAGTGAAAAGCTTGTTAAGGAAGACTTCTACACCTCGATCCACATCGAGGAGTACGAGTGCGACGCCCGGGACACCAAACTGGGTCCGGAGGAGATCACCCGGGACATTCCAAACGTTGGGGACGAGGCTTTGAAAGACCTGGACGACCGGGGCGTAATTCGGATCGGGGCCGAGGTCCGGTCCGGCGACATCCTGGTCGGCAAGGTGACGCCCAAAGGTGAAACCGAGCTTACCGCCGAGGAACGGCTGCTCCGGGCGATCTTCGGGGAGAAGGCCCGCGAGGTTCGGGACACCTCGTTGCGGGTGCCGCACGGCGAATCGGGTAAAGTGGTCGACGTAAAAGTGTTCTCCCGGGAAAACGGCGACGAGCTGCCCCCGGGAGTAAACCGGCTGGTGCGTGTGTACGTCGCCCAAAAACGGAAACTCTCCGAAGGCGACAAGATGGCCGGCCGTCACGGGAACAAGGGAGTCATCGCCCGGATCATGCCCGAGGAAGACATGCCGTTTATGCCGGACGGCACCCCGATCGAGGTGGTGTTGAATCCCCTGGGGGTACCGTCCCGGATGAACATCGGCCAAGTGTTCGAGTCCCACCTGGGGTGGGCGGCCAAGATCCTGGGCTATACCATCGCCACCCCGGTGTTCAGCGGCGCCAGTGAGGCCGAAATCGTCAAGACTTTGGAAAAGTCCGGCCTGCCGGTGGACGGCAAGGTGTGGCTGCGTGACGGGCGGACCGGTAAGGAATTCGACAATCCGGTGACCGTTGGTTACCTGTATATGCTCAAATTGGCCCACCTGGTCGATGACAAGATTCACGCCCGTTCCACCGGGCCGTATTCCCTGGTGACTCAACAGCCGCTGGGCGGGAAGGCCCAGTTCGGGGGACAGCGCTTCGGGGAAATGGAGGTTTGGGCGCTGGAGGCTTACGGCGCCGCCTACACCCTGCAGGAAATCCTGACGGTGAAGTCGGACGACGTGGTCGGCCGGGTGAAAACATACGAGGCCATCGTAAAAGGCGAAAACGTTCCCGAACCCGGAGTGCCCGAGTCCTTCAAGGTGCTGGTCAAGGAACTGCAGAGCCTGGGTCTGGACGTAAAGGTCCTGACCGAGGAGAATACCGAGATCGAAATCAAGGAGCTTGATGAGGACGTGACCGAAACCGGCAAGGAACTGGGGCTCGACATCCGGATGCCGGAGCGGAGGACCAAGGCGGTGGTGGGTGAAGAAGAGGGTGATCTCCAGGGCGGGGAAGGTCTTTTGCACGACACGGGTGTTGTACCGGCCGACGAGGGTGATGAGGATGACGAAGAGGAACTCGAAAAGCCCCTGCGCGGATTGTTCCCGTTGGTGATCGGTGAGGAAGAAGACGAAGAGGACGATGAAATCGGCGGCGGTTTTGAAGACACCGAGGGAGAAGAGGAAGGGGAGTAGACAATCATGCCGCTCTAGCGGCACCACCGCAAGGATGAAAATACCCCTCACCCTGACCCTCTCCCAGAGGGAGAGGGAATTTTCAGGGTAGAGGCGACCGGATTCTTGGCTTGACTGCGACCGACGACTACTTCGGGAGGGAGCAAGCTTAGTGCTGGATCTCACCAATTTTGACCGGATCAGAATCGGGCTGGCATCTTGGGACCACATCACCACCTGGTCCCACGGCGAAGTTAAAAAGCCGGAGACCATCAACTACCGGACTCTGAAGCCGGAACGCGACGGGCTGTTTTGCGAGCGGATCTTTGGACCGACCCGGGACTGGGAATGCTACTGCGGCAAGTACAAAAGGGTACGCTACAAAGGCATGGTCTGCGACCGCTGCGGCGTCGAGGTCACCCGTTCCAAGGTGCGCCGGGAACGGTTGGGGCACATCAGACTGGCCGCGCCGGTATCCCATATCTGGTACTTCAAAGGGATTCCGTCCCGGATGGGGCTCTTGCTCGATATGTCCCCGCGCGCTCTGGAAAAAGTGCTGTACTACGTTTCTTATATCGTCACCGAGCCCGGGAGTACCCCGCTGTTCAAGAAACAGCTGCTGACCGAGCAGGAATACCGCGAGTTCCGCGATAAGCACGGAATGGATTTTCAGGCCACCATGGGCGCCGAGGCGATCCTGCGCCTTCTGGAAGAAATCGACCTCAATGATCTGGCCGCCGAACTGCGGCAGGAGATCCGGGATGTGACCGGACAGCGCCGCATCCGGGCGATCCGCCGGCTGGAAGTGGTCGAGTCCTTCCGCAAGTCCCAGAACAGCCCGGCCTGGATGATCGTGCAGGTGCTCCCGGTCATCCCGCCGGAACTCAGGCCGATGGTACAACTCGACGGGGGGCGCTTCGCCACCTCGGATTTGAATGACCTCTACCGGCGCGTGATCAACCGGAACAACCGGTTAAAGCGCCTGCTTGAACTGGGCGCGCCGGACATCATCGTCCGCAACGAGAAGCGCATGCTCCAGGAGGCGGTCGACGCCCTGATCGACAACGGGAGGCGAGGCCGGCCGGTGACCGGGCCCGGGAACCGCCCGCTGAAGTCCTTGAGCGACATGCTCAAAGGGAAGCAGGGGCGTTTCCGGCAGAACCTCTTGGGCAAGCGGGTCGATTACTCCGGTCGTTCGGTGATCGTGGTCGGCCCCTCGTTGAAGCTGCACCAGTGCGGCCTGCCCAAGGAGATGGCGCTCGAGCTTTTCAAGCCGTTTGTAATGAAGCGCTTGGTCGGTGACGGCTACGCCCACAACATCAAAAGCGCCAAGCGCAAGGTGGAGCGGGTGCGGCCCGAGGTCTGGGACGTGCTGGAGGACGTGATCAAGGAGCACCCGGTCCTTTTGAACCGGGCGCCCACCCTGCACCGCCTGGGGATCCAGGCCTTTGAGCCGGTGCTGGTCGAGGGCCGGGCCATTCAGATTCACCCGCTGGTGTGCACGGCCTACAACGCCGACTTCGACGGTGACCAAATGGCGGTGCATGTGCCGCTTTCGGCGGAGGCCCAGACCGAAGCCCGGCTCCTGATGCTGTCCACCTACAATATCTTGAACCCGAAGGACGGCCGGCCGGTGACCATTCCCACCCAGGACATGGTGCTCGGGATTTACTACCTGACCATTGAGCGCCCGGGGGCCCGGGGTGAGGGGAAGGCTTT
The DNA here is from genome assembly GCA_040757205.1 of Bacillota bacterium. Lineage (NCBI taxonomy): Bacteria > Bacillati > Bacillota > Bacillota bacterium. Next base: position 148,914 of record JBFLXL010000004.1, on the reverse strand, counting down.
TCGCGACTTCAACGAGGCCGTCCTGGCCTATGAGTCCGGTACTGTTGGACTGCACGCGTTAATCAAAGTGAAAAAAGAGGACACGCTTCTTGAGACCACCGTGGGACGGCTGGTGTTCAACGAGGCGATGCCGCCGGAAATAAGCTACATCAATAAGCTGGTGGATAAAAAGGAACTGAGCCTCATTGTCGACCGGTGCTACCGCCGCCTGGGGTATAAGCGGACGGCCGAGCTTTTAGACGGCATTAAGCAGCTCGGTTTCAAGTACGCCACCCAGGGCGGACTGACCATCGGCATGAACGATATCGTGATCCCGGAACGCAAAAAGGAGATCCTGGGCGAGGCCGAGAGCCATGTGCAAATGATTGAGGATCAGTACCGGCGCGGGCTGATCACCTTTGACGAGAAATACCGCCAGACCATCGAGATCTGGAACCGGGCCACGGAGCTGGTCACCCAGGAACTTTTGAACACCCTGGATCGCTTCAACCCGGTATACATGATGGCTACCTCGGGCGCCCGGGGCAACATCCAACAGATCCGGCAGCTGGCCGGCCTGCGCGGCCTGATGGCCGACCCTTCGGGACGGATCATCGACCTGCCGATCAAGGCGAACTTCCGGGAGGGGCTCTCGGTGCTTGAGTACTTCATCTCCACCCACGGCGCGCGCAAAGGTCTGGCGGATACCGCGCTGCGGACCGCCGACTCGGGCTACCTGACCCGGAGGCTGGTGGATGTGGCCCAGGACGTGATCGTGCGGGAAATAGACTGCGGGACCGACGAATACGTCGAGGTCGGTGACGTGCGTGACGGCACGGAGATTATCGAGGTGCTTATCGACCGGATTGTGGGCCGCACCGCGGGGTTGCCCGTCGTCCACCCGGAAACGGGGGCCGTAATAGTCGACGCCGGGCGGGAAATCCTGGAGGAGGCCGCGGAAGAGATTGAGAAGGCCGGGATCAAGAAGGTGGCGCTCCGCTCGGTGTTCATCTGCAAAACCCGGCACGGGGTGTGCAAGAAGTGCTACGGGCGCAACCTGGCGACCGGCCGGGTCGTGGACATCGGCGAGGCGATCGGCATCATCGCCGCGCAGTCCATTGGTGAGCCCGGCACCCAGTTGACCATGCGCACCTTCCACACCGGCGGCGTGGCCGGGGAAGACATCACCCAGGGTCTGCCGCGCGTGGAGGAGCTTTTTGAAGCCCGGCGCCCCAAGGGGCAGGCGATTGTGGCCGAGATCGACGGGCTGGTCGAGGTCCGCGAGGTGAAGGGCCGGCGGGAGATCGAAATTCGGAGCGAGACCGGCGAGCGCGTGCAGTACGCCATTCCGTTCGGCGCCCGCCTGAAAGTTCAAAACGGGGACTACATCGAGGCCGGGGATGAGTTGTCCGAGGGTTCGGTCAATCCACACGACCTTTTAAAGATCAAGGGCCCGACGGCTGTACAGCAGTACCTCCTGCGGGAAGTCCAGCGGGTGTACCGGATGCAGGGCGTGGACATCAACGACAAGCACATCGAGGTGGTCATCCGCCAGATGCTGCGCAAAGTAAAAGTCGAAGAACCTGGAGACACCGAATTCCTGCCCGGCAGCCTGGTCGACATCCTGGACCTGGACGAAGAGAACCGGCGCGTGGAGGCGGACGGCGGCAGTCCGGCCACCAGCAAGTCCGTGCTGCTCGGCATCACCAAGGCTTCACTGGCCACGGACTCCTTCCTGTCGGCGGCCTCCTTCCAGGAGACCACGCGGGTCCTGACCGAGGCGGCCATCAAGGGCAAGGTGGACCCGCTTTTGGGTTTGAAGGAAAACGTGATCATCGGCAAGCTGATTCCGGCCGGCACCGGCATGAACCGCTATCGGAGTATCGAGGTCGACCAGGCGGCGGAAATCCCGGCCGAGGAAGCGCCGGTCCACTAGACAGGTCGGCGGCTTCGGTAGGCGGGGAGAAAGGCTTTTCGGCGGAGGGGTCAATCAGCGTTGACAAAAGACTTCGCCGGTGCTATCATTTTCTAGTGTCCGGTGTTAGTTCCTGGAGGATTGGCGCTTTGTCACTAGCCGGAATTGCGGCGGCCCGCAAGAAAACGGTCGGGTTCAGGCAGACTTTGAAGGCGATTCAAAAAGGGCAGGCCAGGGCGGTCTACGTGGCCATGAACGCCGATCGCCGGGTGATCGACCCGGTCATTCAGGTGTGTCAGGCCAAGGGAATACCTCTGATACAGGTCGAGTCGATGCGGGAGCTGGGTAGTGCCTGTGGGATTTCGGTGAACTGTGCCACCGCGGCGGTCACGGAGGAGTAACCATTATTCCCTTACCACCCGGGTAAGGGGATAAATTTGTAATAGTTCATCAATAATTAAACCGGAGGAGGTGGAATTGAAGGATGCCGACGATCAGCCAATTGATACGCCGGGGCCGGGAAACCGCAGCTCAGAAGTCGGCCTCGCCGGCACTCAAAGAGTGCCCGCAAAGGCGTGGGGTTTGCACCCGTGTGTACACTACGACGCCCAAGAAGCCGAACTCGGCGCTGCGCAAAGTGGCCCGCGTCCGTCTGACCAATGGGTATGAGGTTACCACCTACATTCCGGGTATCGGACATAACTTGCAGGAGCACTCGGTGGTCCTGGTCCGGGGCGGCCGGGTCAAGGACCTGCCCGGAGTGCGTTACCATATTGTCCGCGGGGCCCTGGACACCTCCGGGGTCCAGAACCGGAACCGGGGGCGTTCCAAATACGGGGCCAAGAGGCCCAAAAAGTAAGGGGGGAAGGATGTGCCGCGCAGAGGAGCCGTCCCGAAAAGGGAAGTCCTGGCGGACCCGGTATACGGCAGCAAGATGCTGACCAAACTGGTCAATCAGGTGATGCTGGATGGAAAACGCAGTGTCGCCGAAGCGATCTGCTACGGCGCTCTGGACATTGTCCGGCTAAAAACCGGGCGCGAACCGCTGGAGGTCCTGGAACAGGCCATGAAGAACGTGATGCCGATCGTGGAGACCCGGCCGCGGCGGGTGGGCGGCGCCAACTACCAGGTGCCGGTCGAGGTCCGCATGGACCGGAAGCAGACCCTGGGGGTACGCTGGATGACTTCCTTTGCCCGCCAGAGGCCGGGTAAGAGTATGGAGGAGAAACTGGCGGCCGAAATAATGGACGCCGCGAACGGCGTAGGCGGTGCGGTTAAGAAAAGAGAAGACACGCACCGGATGGCGGAGGCAAACAAAGCTTTTGCGCACTACAGGTGGTAAGGGAGGACCAAGGAAGATGGCCCGGGTGTTCCCGCTCGAGCGGACACGGAACATCGGCATAATGGCCCACATCGACGCCGGTAAGACCACCACGACCGAGCGGATCCTGTTTTATACCGGTAGAGTGCACCGGATCGGCGAGGTCGATGACGGTGCGGCGACCATGGACTGGATGGTGCAGGAGCAAGAGCGCGGCATTACGATCACTTCCGCGGCCACCACCTGTTACTGGCGCGACTACCGGATCAACATTATCGATACACCAGGGCACGTGGACTTCACGGTCGAGGTTGAGCGCTCTCTGCGGGTACTTGACGGAGCGGTCGCCGTATTTGACGCGGTGGCCGGGGTGGAACCCCAGTCCGAAACGGTCTGGCGCCAGGCCGACAAGTACCGGGTGCCCCGGGTTGTCTATCTGAACAAGATGGACCGGGTGGGCGCCGACTTCTTCAAAAGCATGCAGTCGATCAAGGCCAAACTCGGTTCCGACCCGGTGGCCGTCCAAATTCCGTTGGGCGTGGAAGAGCGGTTCGTCGGCCTGGTCGACCTCGTTACCCGGAAGGCTTTCATCTATACGGACGACCTGGGCACCAAGATGAAGGAAATCCCCATTCCGGCCGACCTAACGGGAGTAGTGGCCGAATACCGGGACAAATTGCTGGAGGTGGCCGCCGAAACCGACGAGGACTTGATGACCAAGTACCTGAATGGAGAAGAACTGACCGTGGAGGACATCAAGATCGGTATCCGCAAGGCCACCCTCGCGGTCAAGAAGTTCCCGGTCTTGTGCGGTTCGTCCTACCGGAACAAGGGGGTACAGCCGCTTTTAGACGCCGTGGTCGACTACCTGCCCGCGCCGACCGACGTGCCCGCCGTGGCGGGGATCGATCAGCGGACCGGACGGGAAGACCGCCGCGCGGCCCGGGACGATGAGCCGTTTTCGGCCCTGGCCTTCAAAGTGATGGTGGATCCGTACGTCGGCAAGCTGACCTTTTTCCGGGTCTATTCCGGCAGCATCAATTCGGGTTCCCACGTTCACAATTCCACCAAACAGAAGAAAGAGCGGATCGGCCGGCTTTTGCAGATGCACGCCAACCACCGCGAGGAAGTCGATGTGGCCTATGCCGGCGACATTATCGGGGCGGTCGGCTTGAAATTCACCTCCACCGGTGATACGCTCTCCGACGAGGAGCACCCGATCATCCTGGAAGCGATGGATTTTCCGGAACCGGTGATCGCCATCGCCATCGAGCCCAAGACCAAGGGCGACCAGGACAAGATGGGCGTGGCCCTGCAGCGCCTGGCCGAAGAGGACCCCACTTTCAAGATCCAGTCGAACGAGGAAACCGGTCAGACCCTCATTTCCGGGATGGGTGAGCTGCACCTGGAAATCATCGTGGACCGCCTGTTGCGGGAATTCAAGGTCCAGGCCAATATCGGCCGTCCCCAGGTGGCCTACAAGGAGACCATCAAAGGGATCGCCCAAGCCGAGGGCCGGTTCATCCGGCAGACCGGCGGCCGCGGTCAGTACGGCCACGTGGTGATTGTCGTTGAACCCTTGGATCGCGGCAAAGGCTTCGAGTTTTCAAACCAGATTGTCGGCGGGGTGGTGCCGAAAGAGTTTATTCCCTCCGTGGAGACCGGTGTCCGCGAGGCGCTCACCAGCGGCGTACTTTTTGGATACCCGGTGGCGGACGTCAAGGTGAGCTTGGTCGACGGGTCTTACCACCCGGTGGATTCGTCCGAGCCGGCCTTCAAGATCGCGGCCTCGATGGCCCTGAAAAAGGCGGTCACCAATGCTTCACCGGTGTTGCTGGAGCCGGTCATGCGCGTGGAAGTGGTTTTGCCGGAAGACTATACCGGGGACGTCATCAGTGATCTTAATTCCCGGCGGGGCCACATCACCCGGATGGAACTCCAGGGGAAAACCCAGGTTGTGCGCGCCGACGTGCCGCTGGCCGAGATGTTCGGCTACGCGACCGAACTCCGCTCCCGCACCCAGGGGCGGGGCAACCATACAATGCAGTTCGACCATTACGCTGAGGTTCCGCAGAACATCGCGGACAAAATGATCCGCAAGTACTAAGTAAGTCTTTAAGGAGGAAGAAAATCGATGGCGAAACCCAAGTTTGTGCGTACCAAGCCGCACGTAAACGTCGGCACGATCGGCCACGTGGACCATGGCAAGACCACGCTGACGGCGGCGATCACGCTGGTTTTGTCGAAGATCGGCCAGGCCGAGTACAAAAAATACGACGACATCGACGCGGCGCCGGAGGAAAAGGCGCGCGGCATCACCATCAACACCGCGCACGTCGAGTACGAGACCGGGAAGCGGCATTACGCGCACGTGGACTGCCCGGGGCACGCCGACTACATCAAGAACATGATCACCGGCGCGGCCCAGATGGACGGGGCGATCCTGGTGGTCTCCGCCGCCGACGGGCCCATGCCCCAGACCCGGGAGCACATCCTCTTGGCGCGCCAGGTGGCCGTGCCCTCCATCGTGGTTTACCTGAACAAGGCCGACATGGTCGACGACCCCGAGCTGCTTGAGCTGGTCGAGATGGAAGTACGCGAGCTGTTATCGAACTACGAATTCCCCGGGGACGACACCCCGATCGTCACCGGTTCGGGCTTAAAAGCCCTGGAGTGCGGCTGCGGCAACCGGGAGTGCCCGCACTGCAAATCCATCTGGGAGCTTATGGACGCCGTCGACGACTACATTCCGACGCCCGAGCGCGACATCGACAAGCCCTTCCTGATGCCGGTCGAGGACGTGTTTTCCATCACCGGCCGCGGCACGGTGGGGACCGGCCGGGTGGAGCGGGGCACCGTAAAGACCGGGGACGAGGTCGAGATCGTCGGCTTTGCGGCCAAGCCGCGCAAAACCGTGGTCACCGGAGTGGAGATGTTCCGCAAGATTCTGGACTACGCTCAGGCCGGGGACAACGTCGGGTGCCTCTTGCGGGGCGTGGACCGCACCGAGCTCGAGCGGGGCCAGGTATTGGCGAAGCCGGGTTCCATCAAGCCGTTGACCGAATTTGTGGCCAACGTGTACGTGTTGAGCAAAGAAGAAGGTGGCCGGCATACCCCGTTCTTCAACGGGTACCGTCCGCAGTTTTACTTCCGGACCACCGACGTGACCGGCGTGATCCAGTTGCCGGACGGCGTGGAGATGGTGATGCCCGGGGACAACCTGCAGATGGACGTCAGCCTGATCACCCCGATCGCCATCGAGGAGGGTTTGCGGTTCGCCATCCGCGAGGGCGGCCGCACGGTGGGCGCCGGCGTGGTCACGGGGACAAAATAGCTAGGAGGCTTCTTTCATGCAAAGGCAGAAGATCCGGATCCGGCTAAAAGCGTTTGACCACCAAATGCTGGATCAGTCGGCCCAGAAAATAGTGGAGACGGTCCGGAGAACGGGCGCCGACGTGGCGGGCCCTGTCCCGCTGCCGACGGAAAAGGAGATCTACACGATTCTCCGTTCGCCGCACAAGGACAAAGACTCGCGGGAGCAGTTTGAAATCCGGACCCACAAACGGTTGATCGATATTCTCGAACCGACGCCCAAGACGGTGGACGCTTTGATGCGTCTGGATTTGCCGGCCGGTGTGGACATCGAGATCAAGCTATAGGTGCGGAGCAGGAGGTGTAACTGATGGCCAAGGGAATCCTTGGGCGCAAGTTGGGAATGAGCCGGTTTTTCACGGCGGAAGGAACGGCCGTGCCGGTGACGCTGATTGAGGCCGGGCCGTGCACCGTGGTCCAGAAAAAGACCCCGGAAACCGACGGTTACAGCGCCGTGCAGCTGGGTTTTGGGGAGCGGCCGGCGAAGAAGGTGAACCGGCCGCTGAAAGGGCACTTCGGCCGCGCCGGGGTGAAGCCGAGCCGGTTCTTGCGTGAACTCCGCGTTGCGGACGCCGCCGACTACGAGGTCGGGCAGGTGCTGAAAGCGGACCTTTTTGACGCCGGAGAAATCGTGGACGTGACGGGCACCTCCAAGGGCAAGGGTTTTGCCGGGGGCATCAAGCGCCACGGTTTTCACCGGGGGCCGATGGGTCACGGTTCCAAGTACCACCGCCGGCCGGGGGCGCTGGGGGCGAAGGGTCCGGCCCGCGTGTTCAAGGGCCGGAAACTCCCTGGGCGCTTGGGCGGCGTGCGGGTGACCGTGCAAAACCTGGAGGTGGTGAAGGTCGACCCGGAAAAGAACCTCCTGGCCGTGCGGGGCGCGGTTCCGGGAATCCGGGGCAGCCTGGTGATGGTCAAAAGCGCGGTGAAAGGCGACAAGTAGCCTGACGGGTAAAACGGGTAAAGAGGAAGCGCAGGCAGGAGGGAATTAGAGCTTATGCCCACAGCAGCAGTTTACAATATCGAGGGTCAACAGGTGGGCGAGATTGAACTGAGTGAGGCCGTGTTCGGTCAGCCGGTCAACGACGCCGTACTGCACGAGGTGGTCGTGATGCAGCTCGCCAACCGGCGGCAGGGCACGCACGACACCAAAACCCGGTCCGAGGTCCGGGGCGGCGGGAAGAAACCCTGGCGTCAGAAAGGCACCGGCCGGGCCCGTCACGGCACCATCCGTTCACCGATCTGGCGCGGGGGCGGAATCGTGTTTGGTCCTCATCCCCGGGACTATTCTTACCGGGTGCCCAAGAAAGTCAAGCGGCTGGCTTTGAAGTCGGCGCTGGCGACCAAGGTCGGCGCGGGCCGGATTCTGGTCCTGGACGCCCTGGAATTCGAAGGGCCGAAGACCAAGGAGATGGCGCGCATCCTCGGCAACTTGAAGGCCGGTGAGGGCGCGCTGGTGGTCACCGCCGAAAGAAACGCGAACGTCGAGAAGTCGGCCCGGAACATTCCCGGGGTAAAATTCCTGGAGGCCAGGCGGCTCAACGTGTACGACCTGCTGGACCATCCCCACCTGATCATGACCAGGGACGCGGTGGCCCGGGTGGAGGAGGTGCTGGCGCAATGAAGTTTGCCCACGATATTTTGCGCAAGCCGTTGATTTCGGAAAAATCGATGTCGTTGACCGAGGGTAACAAGTACACCTTCATCGTCGATCCCCGGGCGAACAAGACCGAGATCAAGAAGGCGGTGGAGGAGGTCTTCAAGGTCAAGGTGCTCAAGGTCAACACCATCCGGGTGAAAGGCAAGCAGGTGCGCCGGCGGAACGTCGTCGGCCGGAAGCCGGAGACAAAAAAGGCCGTGGTGACCTTGAGCCCGGGCGACAAGATCGAGATCTTTGAAGGCGTGTAGTCTAGGGAGGAATGTAAATGGCGACCAAAAAGTTTAAACCGACTTCCCCCGGACGCCGTTTTGTAACTGTTTCCGATTTCCGGGAAGTCACGGTGACCGAGCCGGAGAAGTCCCTGGTGGAGCCGCTGCGCAAGAAAGCCGGCCGGAACTTCCAGGGCCGGGTCACGGTACGGCACCGGGGCGGCGGGCACAAGCGGCTGTACCGGGTGATCGACTTCAAGCGGGATAAGGACGGCGTACCGGGCCGGGTGGCGACCATCGAGTACGATCCGAACCGCTCGGCGAACATCGCGCTGGTCAAATACGCCGACGGCGAAAAGAGGTACATCGTCGCCCCAGCCGGTTTAAAAATTGGGCAGGAGATTATGTCCGGCCCCAAGGCCGACATCAAGGTCGGCAATGCGCTGCCTTTGCGGAACATCCCGCCGGGGGTGCTCATTCACAACCTCGAGCTTTATCCCGGGCACGGGGCCCGGGTGGTCCGGTCCGCCGGAGGAGCGGCCCAGTTGATGGCCAAGGAGGGCAACCACGCCCACGTCCGTCTGCCTTCCGGTGAAGTACGGCTCTTCCCGCTGGGTTGCCGGGCGACCATCGGCCAGGTGGGCAACGTGGAGCACGAGAACATTGTCACCGGCAAGGCCGGGCGGGCGCGCTGGCTGGGCATCCGTCCGACCGTGCGGGGCGTGGTGATGAACCCGGTCGACCATCCGCACGGGGGCGGCGAGGGCCGCTCACCGATCGGACGCCCCCCGGTTACCCCCTGGGGCAAGCCGGCGCTGGGCGCCAGGACCCGGAACAAGAAGAAGGCCAGCAGCAAGCTGATAGTCAAGCGGCGCACCAAGTAAGAAAGGGGGCAGCAACGTGGGTCGGTCACTTAAAAAAGGGCCGTATTGCAGTCCGAGACTCCTGGCCCGGATCGAGGAAATGAACGATAAGGGCCAGAAGCGGGTTGTGAAAACCTGGTCCCGCCGGTCGACCATCTTCCCCCAGATGATTGGCCACACCATCGCCGTGTACGACGGGCGAAAGCACGTGCCGGTGTACGTCACCGAGGAAATGGTCGGGCACAAGCTCGGTGAGTTTGCGCCCACGCGGACCTACCGCGGGCACGGGCACCACACCGAAAGATCCACGGCGTTGAAGTAAGGGGGTATTGTTCTTATATGGAAGCGAAAGCGATAGCCAGATACATCCGCCTTTCCCCCGACAAGGCGCGTGAAGTTGTCGGCCTGGTGCGGGGCAAGAGCGTGGACGAGGCGTTGTCCATCCTGCGGTTCACCCCGCAGCGGGCGGCCGGGGCGGTGGCCAAGGTGATCGAGTCGGCGGCGGCCAACGCCGAGCACAATAACGATATGGACCCGACCCGGCTCTTTGTCGCCAGGATTTACGTAGACCAGGGGCCTTCCCTGAGAAGGTTCCGGCCGCGGGCCTACGGGCGGGCGAACGTGATCAAGCACCGGACCAGCCATATCACCGTAGTAGTCAGCGACGGAAAGGAGGGATAATTAGTGGGTCAAAAGGTTGACCCGAGAGGGTTAAGGCTTGGGATCGTCCGCGACTGGGACGCAAAGTGGTATGCGGGCAAGAAGGACTTTTCCAACCTCCTCCTGGAAGACGTCAAGGTTAGAGAGTACATCAAGGGTAAGCTTTTTGCCGCGGGGATTTCCCGGATTCATATTGAACGCACGGCCAACCGGGTGCGTATCGCCGTCCACACGGCGAAACCGGGGGTGGTGATCGGACGCGGCGGCACCGAAGTCGAGGTGCTGCGCAAGGAGCTTGAGAAGCTGACCAAGAGACAGGTCAGCATAAACATCGTGGAGATCAAGACGCCCGAACTTGACGCCCAACTGGTGGCCGAGAACGTGGCCGCGCAGCTCCAGCGGCGCATCGCCTTCCGCCGGGCCATGAAGCAGGCGGTGGGCCGGGCCATGAAGCTCGGGGCCAAGGGAATCCGGATCTCTGTCGCCGGCCGGCTGGCCGGGGCGGAAATCGCCCGTACCGAGTGGTACAGCGAGGGCAAGGTGCCCCTCCACACCCTGCGGGCGGACATTGACTACGGTTTTTCCGAGGCGAAAACCACCTACGGCAAGATCGGGGTCAAGGTCTGGATCTACCGGGGTGAGATACTTCCGGAAAGGGCTCTGCGTGAAGGAGGCAAGTAACAATGCTGACGCCCAAGAGGGTTAAGTGGAGAAGACAACACCGGCCCGATCGAGCCGGAAAGGCCAAAGGCGGCACCAGGATCCAGTTCGGCGACATGGGCTTGCAGTCCCTTGATGTCGCCTGGATTTCGAGCCGGCAGATCGAAGCGGCCCGTATTGCCATGACCCGTTACGTAAAGCGCGGCGGCAAAGTCTGGATCCGCATCTTCCCGGACCGGCCGATCACGGCCAAGCCGGCGGAAACCCGCATGGGTTCCGGCAAGGGGTCGCCGGAATACTGGGTTGCCGTGGTGAAGCCGGGACGGATCATGTTTGAGATCGCCGGTGTCCCGGAGGAAACGGCGCGCGAGGCTTTGCGGCTCGCTTCCCATAAACTGCCCTGCAGAACGAAAATCGTGAAACGCCAGGAAGTGGGTGAGGCCGGTGAAAGTTAAGGAACTCAGGGAAATGACGGACGTGGAGTTGCGCAAGAAGCTGGCCGATACCAAGGACGAACTGTTCCGCCTGCGGTTTCAGAGTGCCACCGGACAGCTCGACAACCCCATGAAAATACAAGAGGTGCGCAGACGGATCGCCCGGGTGAAGACGGTGCTGCGGGAAAGAGAACTGGGCATCAAGCACGCTTAAGGGGGAAAGACAGTGGAACGCAACAGCCGCAAGGTGCGGACCGGCAGGGTTGTGAGCGACAAAATGGACAAGACGGTCGTAGTGGCCGTGGACACCCTGGTCAAACACCCGCTCTACGGGCGTACGATGCGCCGCACCCGCAAGTTCATGGCCCACGACGAAAACAACGAGTGCCGAATCGGCGACAAAGTAAAAATCGCGGAGACGCGCCCCCTGTCCCGGCACAAGCGTTGGCGGGTGGCCGAGGTGCTGGAGCGGTCGCAGATCTAATGGCCGCAGATCTAGAGGAGGTTATGCACCTTGATTCAGGTACAAACGGTGCTCAACGTGGCCGACAATACCGGGGCCAAGAAACTGATGTGCATCCGGATTCTGGGCAGTTCCTTCCGGCGCTACGCCTCCATCGGCGACATCATCGTCTGCTCCTGCAAGGAGGCGGCCCCGGGCGGAGTGGTCAAAAAAGGCGATGTGGTGAAAGCCGTGGTGGTCAGGACCAAGAAGGAAATCGGCCGCCCGGACGGTTCCTACATCAAGTTTGACGAAAACGCCGCAGTGGTAATCAAGGACGACAAAAGCCCGCGGGGCACCCGTATCTTCGGTCCGGTGGCGCGGGAACTGCGGGAAAGGGACTTCATGAAGATCGTGTCCCTGGCGCCCGAGGTACTTTAGGGGCAAGAATTCAGAATTCAGAATTCAGGAGTCAAGAGCCGGAATAGGGGCCAGGGAGTCAGAATTCAGGAGCCAAGAGCGGGAAAAAGGGGGACTGTCCCCCTTGTAGAAACCCGCAAGAACGGAACCGAAAACCAGGAGCAAGTGAGTTGCGCGAAAATAGGGACCGCGGAAAAAGGGGGACTGTCCCCCTTTTCCCGGGGAGTGGAAGAAGCGGAATAACAGGAGTCAGCCTGAAAAAAGAGGCCTGCTGAAAAAAAAGGGGCCTGGCCCCTCTTTTTCGGGATGGGAGCAGGAGTTGCGTAGGAGAAGATGGTGAGGTGTGAACAGTGGGTAGGATGAATGTGCGCCGGGGGGATAAAGTGGTGGTCATCACCGGCAAGGACATCGGCAAACGCGGCAAGATCATCGAGGCCATCCCCGACAAGAACAAGGTGATCGTCGAAGGCGTCAACGTGGTCAAGCGGCATTCCCGCCCGACCCGGAAACTGCCGCAAGGCGGAATCCAGGAGAAAGAGGCCCCGATTGACGCGTCAAACGTAATGCTGCTGTGCGCGCGGTGCCACAAACCGACCCGCGTGGGACGGCGCAACCTGGACGACGGCACCAGGGTCAGGGTTTGCAAGAAATGCGGCGAAGCGCTGACGTAGCTCTTGCCGGAATTTTGCGAAGCTTTGTTTTCGCAATCAGGGTTTGCAAGAAGTGCGGCGAAGCGCTGCAGTAGCCGTAAGGAACAAAGGGGGCTCAAATAGAGGTGTCGGCACTGAAGCAGAAGTACACTGAAGAAGTCATTCCGGCGATGATGGATAAGTTCAAGTACCGTAACGTGATGGAGGTCCCCCGGTTGGAGAAGGTCGTAATCAATATCGGCATGGGGGAGGCCATTCAGAACGCCAAGGCCATCGATGCCGCGATACAGGACCTGCGGACCATTACGGGTCAGCAGCCCGTGGTGACCAGGGCCAAGAAATCGGTGGCGGCCTTCAAAGTCCGGGAAGGGATGCGGATCGGGCTCAAGGTGACGCTGCGGGGCGGCCGCATGTACGATTTCGTGGACCGCCTGATCAACGTCGCGCTTCCCCGGGTCCGGGACTTCCGGGGGATCTCCCCCAAGGCTTTCGACGGCCGGGGCAACTACACGCTGGGCTTGAAAGAGCAGTTGATATTCCCGGAGATCGACTATGATAAAATCGACAAGGTGCGGGGTATGGACATCACTTTCGTCACCAGCGCCAAGAACGATGAAGAGGCCCGGGAATTCCTGAAACTCATCGGGATGCCGTTGAAACCTCATTAAAGGAGGGCAGCTAATGGCAAAAAAGTCCTTAATCGAAAAAGCCAACCGGCCACCGACTTTCCGGGTGCGGCAGTACAACCGGTGCAAGCTCTGTGGCCGGCCACGGGCTTACATGCGCAAGTTCGGGGTATGCCGCATCTGTTTCCGAAACTTGTGCTACCGGGGACAGATCCCCGGGGTTCGCAAGGCAAGCTGGTAAAAGGAGGTAGTGGGTGAATGTTGACGGATCCGATTGCGGATTACCTTACGCGTATCCGGAACGCCAATACCGCCTTTCACGAGACCACCGAGGTTCCGGCTTCGGGGATCAAGAAAGCGCTCACCGAGATCCTCAAGGAAGAAGGCTTCATCAGGGGTTTCGAGGTGGTGGGCGACGGTAAGCAGGGTAAGATCCGAATTTACCTGAAATACGGCAAGAACAAGGAACGGGTGATCACCGGCTTGAAGCGCATTTCCAAGCCGGGCCTGCGGGTGTACGCGGGCAAGGAGGAAGTCCCCCGGGTGCTCGGCGGGCTGGGCATTGCCATCCTGTCCACCTCCAAGGGGATCATGACCGACAAAACGGCCCGGAAAGAGGGCATTGGCGGCGAGGTAATCTGCTACATCTGGTAGCGACAGTGCCGGAACTGCGAAAACGAGCATGGCTTGATGCGGCTCAAGACCGGACGGCGCGGAGCGTACTGGTTGGTACGTGAGCACTGAAACAGGCTTTAGCCTGACAAAGCCAGGCGAAGTTAGCAGCGTTCCGGATCAGGAGGTGAACTGGAAGAGATGTCACGCATCGGGAGAATGCCGATTAATCTACCGCCGGAAGTGAAGATCGCGACCGAGGGCAACACCGTCCGGGCCGAGGGCCCGAAGGGCAGCCTGGAGCGGGAAATTCCGGCCGCCGTAAAACTGGTGGTCGAAAACGGCCGGGTGCTGGTCGAGAAAGCAGGCGAGGATGAGCCGGGCACGGCGATGTTGGGTTTGGCCCGCACCCTGGTGGCGAACATGGTCGACGGGGTGACCAAGGGTTTTCAGCGGAACCTGGAGCTGGTCGGGGTCGGTTACCGCGCTTCGCTTCAGGGCCGGAAGCTGGTGATAACGCTGGGGTATTCGCACCCCGTCGAATATGAACCGCCCGCCGACATTCAGATCGAGGTGCCGGCGGTCACCCGCATCGTCGTCCGGGGCGCCGACAAGGAAGAAGTCGGCCGGGTGGCGGCCAAGATCAGGGCTTTCCGGAGCCCCGAGCCTTACAAAGGCAAAGGCGTGCGGTACGAAGGCGAGAAGATCCGCCTGAAGGCCGGTAAGGCCGGACTGAAGAAGCGATAACAATAAGGAGGGGCACGGCTCTTGCTGAACAGAACCAGTCGCAGGGAGCAGCGCGAACGGCGAAGAATCAGAGTGCGCAAGAAAATAACCGGCACTGCGGGGTGCCCCAGACTGAATGTCTTCCGCAGCACACGGCACATCTACGCGCAGCTTGTGGACGACGAACGCGGGGTGACCCTCTGTGCGGCCTCCACCCTCCTTCCGGAGTTGAAGGAGCGGCAAGGTGACGGGGGTAAAACCGGAACGGCCCGGGCGGTGGGCGAGATGCTCGCCGAAAAGGCCAAGTCCCTGGGGATCGAAAGAGTGGTTTTCGATCGTGCCGGTTACCTGTACCACGGCCGGGTAAAGGCCCTGGCCGAAGGGGCCCGGGCAAAAGGTCTTGAATTTTAAGTGACGGGGGGAATGACGTGGGCAGGATAGACGCTTCCAAAATGGAGATCTCGGAAAAAGTGGTTTTCATCAACCGCTGCGCCAAGGTGGTCAAGGGTGGGCGCCGGTTCAGTTTCTCGGCCCTCGTCGTGGTCGGGGACGGCGCCGGGCACGTCGGTTTCGGGCTGGGCAAGGCCACCGAAGTCCCGGAAGCGATTCGCAAGGGAGTCGAGGACGGGAAGAAGAACCTGATTCAAGTGCCCCTGGTCGGCACCACCATCACGCACGAGGTTCTGGGACGGTACGGTGCAGGCAAGGTCCTCTTGCGGCCGGCTTCCCCCGGTACCGGCGTGATTGCCGGCGGCCCGGTGCGCGCGGTGCTTGAACTGGCCGGCGTGCGGGATATTCTGACCAAATCGCTGGGTTCCAACAACGCCAACAATATGGTCCGGGCCACCATCGAGGCCTTGAAACAGCTCAAAACCAGGGATCAGGTGGCCAAAAGCCGCGGCAAGGACGTCAAGGAACTGAGGACGGGGGGTTAAGACGTGGCCGAGAAGAAAGCGAAGCTCAAAATCACACTGGTTAAAAGCCTGATCGGCCGGCCCGAAACCCAGCGGCGCACCGTTCGGGCCCTGGGACTCACCCGGATGCACCAGACGGTGGAACAAAACGATGTGCCCCAGATCCGCGGCATGGTCAACAGAATCAGGCATTTAGTCAAGGTTGAAGAAGCGTAAGGGGGTGCAGGCTTGAAACTCAGCGCACTGAAACCGCCGGCCGGAGCCCGCAAGAAACCGACCCGCAAGGGGCAGGGTGTCGGCACGGGTCAGGGCAAGACGGCCGGCCGTGGTCACAAGGGTCAGAACGCTCGTTCGGGCGGCGGTGTCCGCCGCGGTTTTGAAGGGGGCCAGATGCCCTTGGCCCGCCGGATGCCGAAGCGGGGCTTTACGAATACCTTCAAGAAGAATATCGCCGTGGTCAACCTCGAAGATCTGAACCGGTTTGAAGACGGAACCGTGGTCACTCCCGACCTGTTGCTGGAAAACCGGATGGTCCGCAAAGGGGTGGACGGAATCAAGATTCTGGGGACCGGCGAAATCAAAAAGTCGTTGACCGTGAGGGCGCACGCCTTTTCGGGAACGGCCCGGGAAAAGATCGCCGCCGCCGGGGGAAAGGCCGAGGTGATTTAATTGCAGTTCCTAGGCACCATGCAGGCCGCCATCAAGGTTACGGAACTCAGGAACAAGATTTTGTTTACCCTGGCGATGCTCCTGATTTTCCGCATCGGGGCCCATGTTCCGACGCCGGGGGTGCGTCCCGAAGCTATGGCCGAGCTGATCGCCAGCGGAGTGCTCTTTGGTTTCTTTGACGTTATTTCCGGGGGCGCGTTCAAGAATTTTTCGGTGTTGGCCATGGGCATCATCCCGTACATTAACGCCTCAATCATAATGCAGCTCTTGACCGTGGTTGTTCCGAAACTGGAGCGGCTGGCCAAAGAGGGCGAAGAGGGACGCAAGAAGATCCAGCAATATATCCGTTACGGTACGGCGGTCCTGGCTTTCCTGCAGGCCATCGCCATGTCGGCGGTCATCAAGGGCGCCCTGATCTCGCCGACGGTGGTGAACTACCTGTTCGTGGCCCTGATCCTCACGGCCGGGACCGTGTTCCTGATGTGGCTGGGCGAGCAGATCACCGAGAAGGGGATCGGCAACGGTATCTCGCTGTTGATCTTCGCCGGCATCGTCTCCCGGGTTCCGGAAGGGGTGGCCCGCGTGGTCGAGTACCTGCAAGTCGGCACGATCAACATCTTAAGCGTGCTCGGGCTGTTGATCATCGGGATCCTGGTGATCGCCGCCGTGGTCGCCATGCACGAGGGACAGCGCCGGATTCCGGTGCAGTACGCGAAGCGGGTTATCGGACGCCGGGTCTACGGGGGTCAGACCACGCACCTGCCGCTGAAAGTAAACCAGGCCGGCGTCATCCCGGTCATCTTCGCCTCCTCGATGCTGATCTTCCCGGAGCAGATGCTGCAGTGGTTCTCCGGGAACGTGGTGGCGGCGTGGTTTTTGAACTTCTTCCACTGGGGGTCGTTCCTGCATACCACCCTGTACGCCCTGTTGATTATCGGCTTTACATATTTTTACACGGCGATTATCATGAATCCGGTGGATATGGCAGACAACATCAAGAAGCACGGCGGCTTCATCCCGGGAATCCGGCCCGGCCGGCCGACCGCCGAGTACATCTCCAAGGTGATGGCCAGAATCACCCTGGCGGGCGCCATATTCCTGGCACTTATCGCGATCTTGCCGAACTTCGTGCTTATGGCGACCCAGATCCCGAACGTGTACTTCGGCGGCACCGCCCTTTTGATCGTGGTCGGCGTGGCTTTGGAAACCATGAAGCAGGTGGAGGCGCACCTGCTGATGCGCAGCTACCAGGGGTTCATCAAGCAGTCCGGGTGAGCAGATAGATGATTACCAGCAAGTCCGCCCGCGAAATCGGTTACATGCGGGAAGCGGGGCGTGTGGTGGCCGAGGCGTTCGCTGAACTGGCCCGGTACATCGAGCCCGGCGTCACCACCCGGGAACTGGACGCGGTGGCGGAGCGGTTCATCCGCAAGCAGGGCGCGAAGCCTGCTTTTAAAGGGCTATACGGTTTCCCGGCCACCATCTGCGTTTCGGTCAACGAAGAGGTGGTGCACGGGATTCCCGGTTTAAGGAAGCTAAGAAATGGAGACATTATCAGTATTGACATCGGGGCGGAAATTAATGGCTATTTTGGGGACAGTGCGGTGACTTTCCCGGTTGGTCGGCCGGAAGCAAAGGTCCTGGAGCTGTTGCGGGTGACCGAAGAGGCTCTTTATCTGGGAATCGCCCAAGCCAGGCCCGGAAACCGGCTGACCGATATCTCCCATGCGGTGCAGACCCACGTGGAGCACCACGGATTTGCGGTGGTCCGCGACTACGTCGGGCACGGCATCGGAGCCAAGATGCACGAGGACCCGCAGATTCCGAACTACGGTCCTCCGGGAAGGGGCCCCCGGCTTGAGCCGGGCATGACGCTGGCCCTGGAACCCATGGTGAACATGGGCGGTTTCGAGGTGATGACGCTGGAAAACCGGTGGACGGTGGTGACCAAGGACGGTCGGCCATCCGCTCATTTTGAACATACCGTCTTGATTACCGACGGGGAGCCGGAAATCCTGACCCGGGTTTAGCGGGTGGAAGACTCGGCCGCCGGCTGGTCGCGGATCAGGATCCCGAACTGGAGCGCAGGTTAGCCGGCGGAGAGAAAATAACGGACGCCGATATCCGAAGAGTGCTGTGGGTTTTGATGGAGAAGGAGGGTTGCCAGTGAAGCAGGACGTCATCGAGGTGGAGGGAAAGGTGGTCGAACCTTTGCCGAACGCCATGTTCCGCGTAGAGCTGCCCAACGGCCATAAGGTCTTGGCCCATGTGTCCGGAAAGATCCGGATGAACTTTATCCGTATCCTGCCCGGAGACCGGGTAATGGTCGAGCTTTCTCCATATGATCTTTCCCGGGGCCGGATCGTGTACCGTTATAAGTAGAAGATTTAAGGGGGCATTACGGTGAAGGTCAAACCTTCCGTAAGAACGGTTTGTGAGAAATGCAAGGTGATCCGCCGCAAGGGCAAAATCATGATTATTTGTTCCAACGCCAAGCACAAACAAAGGCAAGGATAAGGAGTGAGGGTTTTTGGCGAGAATATCGGGGGTTGATCTGCCGAGAGACAAACGGGTGGAAGTGGCCCTGACCTATATCTACGGCATCGGGCGTGCGTCGGCCAAACAGCTTTTGGACCAGGTCAACGTCAGTCCCCAAACCCGGGTCCGCGACCTGACCGAGGAAGAAATCTCCCGGCTCAGGGACCTGATTGACAAAGAGCACAAGGTGGAAGGGGACCTCCGGCGCGAGGTGTCCCTTAACATCAAGCGACTGATTGAAATCGGATCGTACCGCGGTTTGCGGCACCGGCGCGGCCTGCCGGTGTGGGGCCAGCGCACCAGGACCAACGCCAGGACGCGGAAAGGCCCCAAAAAGACCGTGGGCGTCCGCAGAAAGAAGTAGGGGGTTAGCTAGATGGCGCGTCGTCCAAGAGCCAAAAAGAAAGAACGTAAAAACATCGAAACCGGTGTGGCCCACATCAAGTCCACCTTCAACAATACCGTCATCACCATTTCCGACGTCCGGGGCAATGCAATCTCCTGGTCCAGCGCCGGCACCGTCGGTTTTAAGGGCTCCCGCAAAAGCACTCCGTTCGCTGCCCAGTTGGCGGCCGAGAAGGCGGCCCGGGAAGCTATGGAGCACGGCATGCGGGAAGTGGCGGTAATGGTGAAAGGCCCGGGAGCGGGCCGCGAGGCCGCCATACGCTCTCTGCAGGCCGCCGGGTTGGAAGTGAGCCTGATCAAAGACGTCACACCCATTCCACACAACGGTTGCCGGCCACCGAAGCGCCGGCGCGTATAACTTAGGAGGTGTCCTTTTGGCCAGATACACGGATGCGCGGTGCCGCTTGTGCCGCCGCGAGGGAACCAAGCTTTACCTGAAGGGGGACCGCTGCTACTCGCCCCGGTGTGCCGTCGACCGCCGGCCCGCGCCGCCCGGACAACATGCTCCTTCCCGCCGGAAGGTCACGGAGTTCGGCATCCAGTTGCGGGAGAAGCAAAAGGTGCGGCGGATCTACGGGGTCCTGGAATCCCAGTTCCGGAACTACTTCCACAAGGCCGAGCGCCAGCCGGGGGTGACCGGCGAGAACCTGTTGCGCCTGCTGGAACTGCGGCTGGACAACGTCATCTACCGTCTGGGCCTCGGGGCGTCGCGGGTGGAGGCGCGCCAAGTGGTCAGGCACGGCCATGTCAAGGTCAACGGCCGTAAGGTCGACATACCTTCATACCAGGTGCGGGTCGGCGACGTGATCGCAATCCGCGAGCGGAGCAAAGGGCGGACTCGAATCCAGGAACTGCTGGACCGGGCGTCCGAGAACAATCCCCCCGCGTGGCTGGAGTACGACAAAGAACGGGCCGTGGGCAAAGTGGCGGCCCTGCCCCTGCGCGAGAACATCGACATCCCGGTGCGGGAGCAACTGGTGGTCGAGCTGTACTCCAGGTAAGTGGGTACCTTTAGAGGGGGTTCGCAATGCTGGAGATAGAAAAACCGAAGATCGAATGCGTCGAGATGGATTCGGAGGGCGTGTACGGGAAGTTCGTCGTCGACCCTCTGGAACGGGGTTACGGTATTACGCTGGGTAACTCGCTTCGGCGCGTGCTTTTGGCCTCGCTGCCCGGCGCGGCGGTGACCGCCGTCAAGATCGACGGGGTGCTGCACGAGTTTTCCAGTATTCCCGGCGTGCGCGAAGACGTCACCGAGTTGATCTTAAACCTGAAAAACCTGCGCCTTAAGCTTTACGGCGACGAGGACCAGTTGATGCGCATCGAGGCGGAAGGCGAGGGCCGGGTAACCGCCGGCGATATCATTACCAGTCCGGACGTGGAAATCCTGAACCCGGACCTGCATATCGCCACGCTTGAGCCGGACGCCCGGCTGTACATGGAGTTGACGGTGGGCCGGGGACGGGGTTATATCCCGGCGGAGAGAAACAGGCGCGGCACGCATGTCATCGGCGTGATTCCCATCGATTCCATTTTTACGCCGGTGACCAGGGTGAACTTCACGGTCGACAAGACGCGGGTGGGCCACGACACCGACTTTGACAAACTGATCATGGAGGTGTGGACCGACGGCAGCCTGCGCCCGGACGAGGCGTTGAGCCTGGCCGCGCGGATCACCACGGAACACCTGCGGCTGTTTGTGGGTCTTACCGAATCGGTTAACAACGTCGAGATTATGGTGGAGAAAGAAGAAGAAAAAAAGAACAAGCTTCTGGAGATGCCCATCGAGGAGCTTGATCTTTCCGTACGTTCTTACAACTGCCTGAAACGGGCCGGGATCAACACGGTGGAAGAGCTTATCCAGCGCAACGAGGAAGAAATGATGAAGGTGCGCAACCTGGGCAAGAAGTCGCTCGAAGAAGTGGTGCGCAAGCTGAGTGAACTCGGTCTCGACCTGCGTCACGACGACGACTAGTTTTGGGAGGTAACTAATGCAAATGGGCTACCGGAAACTGGGACTCCGCTCCGACCACCGCCGGGCCATGCTGCGGAACATGGTCACCTCGCTGATCAAGGAGGGGCGGATCGAGACCACGGAGACACGGGCCAAGGAGGTCCGCAGCATCGCCGAGAAAATGGTCACCCTGGCCAAGCGGGGCGATCTCGCCGCGCGGCGCCAGGTTTCCGAATACCTTTTCGACGAAGAGGCCGCCAGGAAGCTCTTCACCACCATTGGGCCAAAGTACAAGGACCGCCCGGGCGGCTACACCAGGATCGTAAAAGTCGGGTTCCGGCGCGGGGACGCCGCCCCAATGGTGATCCTGGAGCTGGTGTAAGGGGAAACAAAAGGTGCCGAACGTCCGGCTGACGCTCGCGTACGACGGCACGGCCTACCATGGTTTTCAGAAGCAGCCGGGCTCGGGCCTGCCGACCATTCAGGAGACACTGGAGCGCTGCCTGGCCGAGCTATCCGGGGCGGCGCTCAAGGTGACCGGGGCCGGCCGCACCGACGCCGGCGTCCATGCCCGGGGCCAGGTGGTGAACTTCGTGACCGGCGGGTGGGGAATACCCACCGCACGCATCCCGGCCGCCCTCAACGGCGTCCTTCCCGGCGACATCGCCGCAGTGGAAGCCCGCGAGGTACCGGCCGATTTTCACGCCCGCTACAGCGCGACGGCCAAAACCTACAGCTACACTTTATACAACCACCCGGTCCGCTGCCCGTTTCACCGGCCGTACAGCCTGCACGTGCCCAGGGTGCTGGACCTTGGGGCCATGCGGCGGGCCGCCCGGCACCTGACGGGGACACACGACTTCAGCGCCTTCCAGGCCGCCGGCCGACCCGTGCCTTTGGACCCGCCGGCCCAACCTGACCCGACCCACTCGCGTGGGTACCCTGCGCGGGTGCCCGGCGCGGGTACTCCGGGCGGATACCCCCGGGTGCGCACGGGTGCCCCGGTCCGGTCGGCGGTGCGCACGCTGACCCGGGCCGACGTGGAGGCTGGGGCGCCGGTGGTGCGCCCCGG
Source organism: Bacillota bacterium (assembly GCA_040757205.1). Classification (NCBI taxonomy): domain Bacteria; kingdom Bacillati; phylum Bacillota; species Bacillota bacterium. The sequence goes on along the minus strand of JBFLXL010000004.1, from coordinate 126,813 downwards.
CACCGACACTCAAGCGCCCCCGGCGCACCCGGTGTGCCAAGTCGGCGCCGAGCAGGCCCATGCGCCCCTTGTGCGGCCGGCGTGTCAAACCGGCGCCGAGCAGGCCCATGCGCCCCTTGTGCGCCTGGTGTTCTCCGCCGACGGTTTCCTGTACAACATGGTCCGCATCATCACCGGCACCTTGCTGGAGGTCGGCCTCGGGCGGCTCGACCCGGAGGCCCTTCCCGGCATCATCGCCGCCGGCGACCGCGCCCGCGCCGGCCCCACCGCCCCGCCCCACGGCCTCTGCCTCGAATCCGTAACCTACCCCTGAACCCAAAGAGGAGGTGTGCATCAGTGGCCAGGGAGCCTGAAAAAACAGTGTGCCAGAACCGCAAGGCGCGGCACGAATACTTCATTCTGGAGACCTACGAGGCCGGCCTGGTCCTGAAAGGCACCGAGGTTAAGTCCCTGCGCGCCGGGAAGGCCAACCTGAAAGACAGCTTCGCGCGGATCGAGAACGGCGAACTCTGGCTCGAAAACATGCACGTCAGCCCCTACGAGCAGGGCAACCGGTTTAACCACGAACCCAAGCGCCCGCGCAAGCTCCTGATGCACAAGGCGGAAATAATGCGGCTCTGGGGCAAAAGCCGGGAAAAGGGCCTGGCCATGATTCCCCTGCGGATCTACTTCAAGGACGGCCGGGCCAAGGTCGAACTCGCCCTGGCCAAGGGCAAGAAACTGTACGACAAACGCGAGGACATCGCCAAGCGGGAGGCCGAGCGCGAGATCGCCCGGGCCGCCCGCGGCAAAGCCTAACATCTGACATTTCCCAAATATGACATTTCCCAAATATTGACCATTGCCGGCCGTTATGTTACAATGCGAGTACGCCGCCTGGTGCGGATAAACTGAATATGGGGGCGACGTGGTTTCGACGGGGGAAGTGAAGGCAAGGGGAGCGAGCCGGGGTTGTCGCCAGCCCGTTAAACGGTGGCAAAGGCTATAAACGCCAAGAACGAATCTTACGCTCTGGCTGCTTAAGACAGCCAGCATCCCACCCGCTTAAGCCCGCGGAGCGGGAGCGGGGTGTCATTTAAGCGGACTCACCCGGCGCCAATTCTCGGAGGCGCCCGGGGAAATTCATCGAGATAGCTCCAGCGGAGCCTGGCTGTAGGCGCCAAACGGAGCGAAACCCAAACTACAGCCTACGCTCGTAGCCGCTTCTTGTAGTCATTCTTTCGGACGGTGGGTTCAACTCCCCCCGCCTCCACCAAATAATCTATCATCTATTGATAAAAAGAATTTTATCGGTAGGTGGTTTTGTTTTGCCCGAAAATGCCTGAATCCAGCCGCTTTTTGGCTCTGTGCGTCTTGCCTTGTAGCAATTGGTAGTTGTGTTGAATCGCCGTTTTTAGAGGGTAATTAACTTGAACCGTGGCGGTTTTCAGGGCAGGCACACAGGCAAATCGTTAAAAGAAAGCAAATAAGGGCTGGCTGGCCATTAAAGGAGCGATTTTCATCCTCATTTTGCCAAAATTTGGACCAAATTGCGGCTGTAAGACTGGCGATTATTGGATTTTTGTTTTTACTTGCTTGCCGGATTCAAGTTCGTATTCTGGCTAATTCCGCTTTATCATACGGTAATGGATGGATGCCAGGAGCCAGAATATGGCGGCCAGAATTATGGTCTCACCGTCATCGTATTCACCCAGTGCAGCGGCACTGACGAAGCCGAGCAAAATGCTGGCCAGGGTATAAATAACAGCCTTTTGCATACAACTACCCCCTTTAAATTTAAGACCGGACGCCTGATTAATTAGTTATGCAGAATCAAATAATTCCATATTTATGATCCACAAGCCAGTAATTATTCCTATAAATATAAATAGCTTTTCTGTACAGCGTCCCCAATAGGGAAATCATGTTATCGGCAGGCGATTTCCTCGTTGTTTTTAAAACCTTGAGCAACCAGCAAAATGACCTTTGTCCTGACAACACTAGGGATACGGAGTTCGATCCCAAAACGCAGCTTCGGACGCGAGCGGTCGTTTTGGAGGGGTGAACGGTGCGGGTCGGGTTTTCAAAGAGGTATCACCCGGCCCTATCACCAGAGAACCCGCCGTTTCTTCCGCTGGTCACCCAAAACAGTCTTTTGACCGCAAATCTCTATCTGCCCGGCACCGGCGACTATATAATCTCGGTATCACAGCTCAGGGGGGTGAGTCCCTATGCCGGCTTAGGCTCCTGCCGGAACGTCACGCGCACAATAGACAGATTACAGGTCCTTGAGGAAGAAGCCAGTTGTATCTTAATTCTCTGTGGTGAGGGCCCGGCCAAAAAGTTTGACCAAAGCGCCAATGCTTCGGGTGGTACGCCTTGACCGAGGAACAATTTGGGAGGTGAGAAGCGTGTTTAAAAAGATACTGGTGGCGGTCGACGGGTATGCGCCGTCCATGGGCGCAGCCAAAGAGGCGGTGGAGATCGCCGGCCGCGAGGGCGCGGAAGTCGTGGCCCTGCAGGTGGTGGAAGAAGTGCCGCTGCTCCAGGTGGAAAAGGAGGCGGAAGCCGCTGCTCTAAAGGGCACCGGACCGCAACCCCTTATAGGCGAGCCGCTGGATGTGGTTGCGGCCTTTGGCCGGAAGCACGGGGTTACTGTTACGACCGTCAAGAAGAGCGGTCCCATTACCGGAATGATCCTTACTGTGGCGAAGGAGACGAAAGCAGACCTCATTGTCGTGGGGGACTCCGGGCGAAAGGGCCTGCAAAAGCTCTATTTCGGGAGCGTGGCCCGGGCCATCTCGGAGCATTCGCGCTGCCCCGTTCTGATCATCAAAAAGGACACGGTCGACATTACCGCACTTTTGGCCGTCTCGGCCGAAGCGGCCGCGGCCCCGGAGGCTCTGCCCACCGCAGCGTTGGAACCGGCGGCGATCCGGAAGAAGATTTCCTTTGCCGGCGGTCTCCTGGCGCTTTACTCTGTGATGTACTTCGGGGCGGCGCTCTTGACCTCGGCTCCGTACAAGGACGCGGCCGCCGTCGAGCTGCTCGGGATGCCGCTCGCCATCTGGGCGGGCTGGACGGCCATAATCGGCGGCGTGGTTATTACCAGGGTGTTCCTGATAAGACTGAATCAAGGGGGGGGCGAAGCGCATGGATAACCCGATTGCCTTTACCATCGTCATGGCGAGCATTTTGCTCACAATGTACATCAGTTGGGCCAGCCGGCGGCACACGCGGACGACCGCGGCGTTTTACGTCGCCGAAGGGAAGATACCGTGGAGGCTCAACGGTGCCGCCATGCTGGGCGACTATTGCAGCGCCGCCAGTTTTCTGGGAGTGGCCGGCGCGGTGGCCCTGGTCGGCGTTGACGGCTGGTGGCTGGCTCTCGGCTTCTTTGCGGCGTGGATAGTGGTGCTCCTTGTGATTGCCGGACCCTTGAAGAGCACGGGTAAGTTTACCGTGGCCGACGCACTCAGCGCCCGCTTCGGCGGCAGGGAAAGCGGGATTAGAATCGTGGCGATGCTCAGCACCCTGGTCCTGTGCACTCTTTATCTTGTTCCCCAAATGGTCGGCGCCGGGCACCTTTTCAAACTCCTGCTCGGGTGGGACTACCTGCCCACCGTCCTGGTGACCGGCACACTCATGGCGATCTACGTGATCGTGGGCGGTATGCGGGGAACGACCTACAACCAGGCTATCCAGGGAATCCTTCTCTTTGGCGCAATGGTGGGCCTTCTTATATGGGTCAGCATCTCCCACTTCGGGGGCAACCCGCTGGCGATCGTGGAAAGAGGCCAGGAGATGGTCCCGCCGGTGGTCGTGACGAAGGAAGTGGCCGGGACGGTGGCCCAAATGGAAACGGCGGCGGCCGCAGTCACAACCGCCAGAGACCAGATGCCCGACGCACCTGCCGCGATGACTCCGGGAGTCGAGCTGCGGGACCTGATGAATCAAGCCAGTCTGGTGCTGGGGCTCTTTTTGGGGACGCTCGGGCTGCCGCACATCCTGATCCGGTTCTACACCGTGCGGAACGCGCGGGCCGCCCGTAAGAGCGCCGAGTTCACGATCTGGGGGCTCGCTGTCTTCTACGCCGCGGTGCTCCTGGTCGGCCTGGCCGCGATGTACGTTTTGTACCCCACGCTGGTTCAGCTTCTGGCCGAAGGCCAGCGGGGGATGGCGACCAATATGGCTGTGCCGATGCTTGGTCAGTTGTTGGGCGGGGAAATAGTCCTGGGCATTATCGCCGCCGGAGCAATGGCGGCAATGCTAAGCACATCGGTGGGGCTGCTCATTTCGGCCACCACCAGCCTGTCCCACGACCTTTACGCCGCCGTTCTGCGGCCGCAAAGCACCGACCGGGAGCGGTTGCTCTTTGCGAAGACCGGCGCCGGGTTCCTGGCGGCGATGGCGATCGGCCTCGCTCTTTGGCTCCGGGACCAGAATGTCGGCGTGCTCGTGGCGATGTGCTTCGGTATCGCGGCCAGTACCTTTGCGCCGGCGCTGGTGTTTACCGTTTGGTGGCGCCGGCTGACCAAACAGGCGGTTGTGGCCGGGATGAGCGTGGGCCTGGTATTGTCGCTCGTGCTGACCTTCGCCAAGTTCTTCAACGTGCCCCATATCCTGGGTGTTCCGGTGCTGGTCAACCCGGCGCTCTACAGCGTCCCGGCGGCCGTGCTGGCCACCGTGCTGGTTTCCTACATGACGAAAGACACCGCCGGCCGGTCGGATGAATTTCTGGCTTCGGCCCACGGCAGCTAGCCGTTTGCCTTGGAAGTGCTTTTTAGACAAACCCGACAAAGGAAGTTCACACCGTCCAGACGGGCTGGTGACCGGGTAAGGCAGGGAATCGGATCCCTGCCTTACCCTTCTCCCCCGGGCGAATACACCGAAGACTTTCACCGCTGCTTACACGCTCCTCGTCAGCCCTGCAAATATCATTTTCAAATTGACATTTATCCATTTGACACATTATAGTATTCATATCGATGCCCTTAGATTTGAGGTGTCATTATGGAAAACTATTCACAGCATGCAAAAGTATTCAAGGCCTTGAGCGATCCCAAAAGAGCCATGATTGTGGATATGCTTTCCTGCGGGGAGTTATGCGCCTGCATGATCTTAAAAAAATTCAAGATCTCCCAATCCACCTTGTCCCATCATATGAAGCTTTTGTGCGAATGCGGGCTTGTTAGGGGCAGGAATGAGGGCAAATGGACGTACTATTCGCTGGATGCGGAAATAATCAAAAAAACAAGGCAATTTTTCTGCACCATCACTTCTGATAAGGAAAGCTGCATCTGCAAGATAGATGAATAGACAAGGACCAATGCATGGAATGCGGCGCTTGTGCAATAAATTGCCCTGTAAATGCTATCTCTGTTGGATGCCGGAATCGGATGCGCCGCCGCCGTGATTAGGGGTTAGGCTGCCGGAAGCGTACCGGGCTGTAATTGTTCAGGCAACGAAGAATGCTGCTAAATAATATTGAAGGTGCAATTTTATGAGTATCGAGAAAAATACGGGGATTAGCTTTTTTGAAAAGTATCTGACCTTATGGGTGGCCCTGTGCATGGTTATCGGCATTCTCATCGGAAAATTCCTGCCTGTAATACCTGGTTTTCTAAGCAGGCTTGAGTATGCGCATGTTTCTATTCCCATCGCCATTTTAATATGGCTGATGATTTATCCCATGATGATGAAGGTGGACTTCGCCAGTATTAAGAATGTGGGCAATAACCCGCAAGGCTTGTATGTTACATGGGTGGCAAACTGGCTGATCAAGCCCTTTACCATGTTCGGCATCGCTTGGCTTTTCTTTTATGTGGTATTCAAAGCGTTTATTCCCGCCGAACTTGCCAAGGATTATCTGGCTGGGGCTATTTTGCTTGGCGCCGCGCCCTGTACGGCAATGGTGTTTGTATGGAGCCACCTGACAAAGGGCAGGCCCGCTTACACCGTGGTACAGGTTGCCACAAACGACCTCATTATTCTCGTAGCTTTCATCCCAATCGTTGCTTTTCTGCTCGGCGTGGGCGGCGTGTCCATTCCGTGGGATACGCTCATCCTGTCTGTTGTGTTGTTCGTTGTCATACCGTTATCAGCCGGTATGGCGACAAGAGTTTGGATGATAAACCGGAAAGGCGCGGAATATTTCGAACAGCGGTTTATTCCCAAGTTTAACCACATCACAATTGGTGGTTTGCTGCTCACGCTGATTATCATTTTCTCTTTTCAGGCGGAAGTGATGCTGAGCAATCCCCTTCATATCCTCCTTATTGCCATACCGCTTATACTGCAAACCTTCCTGATCTTTTTCTTAGCCTATGGCGCCGGCAAGCTGCTCAAACTGCCGCATGACATAGCGGCTCCGGCCGGTATGATCGGCGCGTCCAACTTCTTTGAGCTGGCCGTAGCAGTCGCCGTTTCCTTGTTTGGCGCGGCATCGCCTGTAGCGCTGGCGACCATTGTAGGAGTGCTTGTGGAAGTGCCTGTGATGTTAGCGCTGGTGCGTATCGCCAATAAAACCCGTCATTGGTTTACGGAGGAAAAGCAACATGGATAAACCTAAAGTCGCTTTCATTTGTGTTCATAACTCCTGCCGTTCGCAAGTAGCGGAGGCCTTGGGCAAACACCTTGCCGGTGATGTTTTTGAAAGCTGTTCGGCGGGAACCGAAACAAAGCCGCACATCAATCAGGATGCCGTCCGGTTGATGAAACAGCTTCACGGGATCGACATGGAGAAAACACAGCGCTCAAAACTGCTTTCGGAAATCCCGCCGGTTGATGTTGTCATCACGATGGGCTGCAATGTCGCTTGCCCTAACCTGCCCAACAAGCACAGGGAGGACTGGGGACTGGACGACCCGACAGGGAAAGACGATGAGGTGTTTATCGCCATGATTCGCGAGATTGAGACTAAGATCAAGGACCTGTCGCGCAGGATCAGGAAAAGGCTTATATAAGATGCCGTTGTGAACTCAGAACAGGAACAGGGAATATAACGCTTGAGTGATCTACATTCCCCAGTCCGTGTGCAGGGCCGAGGGGCTGAACTTCGGAACCAGGCCTTCCTGCATGGCCCGGCGGAGCAGGGCGGCCACCGCCTCAAACCCGACCCCGCCCAAATCCATAGTGTACTCATTCACGTAAAGCTCGATGTGCGCGGCGGCCACTTCCGGGGACCACTCCTGGGCGTGGCTCAGCACGTATGCGCGCGGGGCCTCGGGGTAGGCCCAGGCGTGGGCCAGGGAGGCCTGGATCCAGTAGGCGATCGCCGGCAGGTTCAGTGACCGGCGGGCGACGATCGCCCCCAGCGGCAGCGGCAGGCCGGTTTCAGCCTCCCACCAGTTGCCCAGGTCGGCCAGCATGTTCAGCCCGTAAGACGGGTAGGTGAAGCGCGCCTCGTGGATGACCAGCCCGGCGTCGACCAGGCCGCCGCGCACCGCCGGCATGATCTCGTGGAACGGCAGAACCGTGATCCCGCCCACGCCCCCCGGCACGTGCCGGGGCGCCCACAGCCGGAACAAAAGGTAAGCCGTCGACCGCTCATCGGGCACGGCCACCCGCCGGCCGGTGAGCGCCGCCGGGTCTTGCGCGCCGTCCGTCCGTCCGGCCGTCAGCACCAGCGGCCCGCACCCCCGGCCCAGCGCGCCGCCGCACGGTAGCAGCGCGTACTCGGAGAGCACCCAGGGCAGGGCCGCGTAGGAAATCTTGACTAAGTCCGGCCCGTTCGAGGTGGCCGCCAGGGTGTTCGTGACGCCGATGTCGGCGTAGGTGACGTCGAGCTTGGGCGCGCCGGGGACCAGTCCGTGCACCCAGGCGTGGAAGATGAACGTATCGTTGGGGCAGGGGGAGATGGCAATTCTCACGGCTTCAGCACCTCGGACAGCACTTTGCCGGCGGCTTCCAGAACGCCCAGCGCCTCGTTGACGCGCCACGCTACCCGGTCACGCGGCCCGACCAAGTTGGAGACGGCGCGGATTTCCAGCACCGGCAGTCCCCACTCGCACGCCGCGAAAGCCACCCCGTAGCCCTCCATGGCCTCGGCGGCTGCCCCCGGCACCTTGGCGGCCAGCACCGCGGCGCTCTGGGCCGTGCCCGTCACGGTGGATACGGTGAGCACCGGGCCGGTCACAACCGGCAACCCGGCGGCGCCGAGCGCCTCGGTCATCACGTGCACCAGACCGGCCTCGGCCGGGATCCGGGTGGCGCCGAAACCGAGCGCGTCCAAACCGGCAAAGCCGTCGGGGGTCTCCACGCCCAGGTCGGCGGCGACGATTTCATTCGCCACCACGAGGGAGCCCACGTCCGCCACGCCGGGAAAGCCGCCGCCCAAGCCCGCGCATACGACCAAGCCGTAGGCGTCGGTCGGGGCGGTCGCCAAGAACTTTGCCGTGTTGGCTGCAGCCGCGACCGGGCCGACGCCGACCGCCACGACGTCGAACTCAGGGTTGCCTTGAAGACCGCGCCACACCGCTTGTCTCTCCGCCGCAACCGCGGTCACCACGAGGATACGCACTCTTTTTCCCACCCGCCAGCGCCGGATAATGTTCGAGTTCATAATTTATGTCTATGATGCAACATTTCCGTTGTCCACACAAGCGGAACGTCAAGAGGAAAATGCGCCGCGCGGCGCGAACTTGTACTTTTTAGAGCATCGGCGAAGGGAGGGGTGCACCATCGAAACACCTGTGCAGCCTGCGGCGCGGGAGGCGCGCCTGGCGGTGGTCTACGATCCGATCTATCTGGAGCACGATACCGGCGCCCATCCGGAGAACGCGGAGCGGCTGCGCCACGCGACGGCCGCCCTGCAGGCCGCCGGCCGTTTTGAACGGGCGGCCGTGGTGCGGCCCCGGCGGGCCGCCGAGGCGGAAGTGGAGCGGGTGCACACGGCGGAGTATGTGGCTGGCGTCCGGGAGGCGTGCCGGCAGGGTCGGCGGCGCCTAGACCCAGACACCGCCGTCTGTCCGGCCAGTTACGAGGTGGCGATGTGGGCCGCCGGGGGTGCGATCACCGCCCTGGAGGCGGTCATGGACGGCCGTTTCGACCGGGCCCTGGCGCTCGTGCGGCCACCCGGCCATCACGCCCTGCCCGCGCGGTCGATGGGGTTTTGCCTGTTCAACAACGTGGCGGTGGCCGCTCGCCACGCGCTCGAGGTCTACGGCCTGGAGCGCATCCTGGTGGTGGACTGGGATTTCCACCACGGCAACGGCACCGAGGAGATCTTCTATGAGGACCCCCGCGTGCTTTTCTTTTCGATCCACAGCCGGTACGGCTACCCGGGCACCGGCCACGCCGGCCGGGTGGGACGGGGGGAGGGAGCGGGGTTCAACATCAACGTGCCTCTGTCGGACAGTGCGGGCGACGCCGGATGCAAGGCCGCCTTCCGCGAAGTCCTGGTGCCGGCCGCCGGTGACTACCGTCCCGAGCTGGTGATGGTCTCGGCGGGCCAGGACGGGTACTACGCCGACCCGCTCGGGGGGCTCGGGCTGACGACGGCCGGGTATGGGCGCTTGGCGGGCCTCGTCCGGGAGATCGCCGAAGCCCACTGCGGGGGCCGGATCGTGGCCGCCCTGGAGGGGGGCTACCACCTCAAGGGACTGGCCGAAAGCCTGGGGGCCGTCCTCGACGCCTGGACTTAGCGAGTCCGGTACAGGATACCGGCGGCCGGTAGGGCAACCCGGTTTAACGGGGCGTTCCCCGGGCGGGGTTCACAGCCGAAGAAGTTGTTTACGGCGCGGGCGTTTGGGAGTGGGTAAGGGACCGTGGGCAATTCCACGGCCCAACCGAAGCAGGCCCTCTAACTCCGCATTCCGGCTCCTCATTCCGGCGGACAACGCCGTCACGCGCCGCCTCGGAGGATAACTTAAAAACCGGGCGGGCAGCGGCCCGTCGCACGGGGAATACTTTCGCTGAGAAAGTGGTTGACAATCTAAGGAACAAACGGCATTTCGACCCGAACCCCGCCCCCCCACGGCCATTTCTTGTGCCGGATTTGCGGCGCCATTGACGATGTGGAGACCGGCCCTCTGGAAATACAGGCTCCGTTCCAGACAAAGGGCTATTTCGTGGAAAAGTACGCACCTTATTTTTATGGGATTTGCCCAAGATGTCGGGAAAGGGATAGAAGCAACAACCAGTGATTGCTACCTCGGCGGAGTATCGGACAATTATTTGAAAAGGATGGTCGAAATGAGGCCTGTTGAAATCAAGCCAATCCCTTCCGGGACCAGGACGCTCTGTCGAGAATTCAGCGTGCCGCGCCAGTGACCGAATCGAAGCCCCGGCACACCGGGCCTGGAAACCGGACCCGGTGGACAACAAGGGCCGAAAAATGGTATGAAATTAGGTATGGAAAGCGAAAGGATGAGCAGGATGTCCAAGATGCTGGCCAAAGACATAATGACCACCGAGGTCGTCACCGTCCATCCTGACGATAACGTCGAAAAGGTGGCGCAGTTGCTGCTGGAGCACCACATCAGCGGGCTGCCCGTGGTGGACAAGGACGGGAAGCTGGTCGGAGTGGTGACCGAAGGGGACCTGGTATTCCGGGAGAAGAAAGTGCGGGCACCGCTTTTCGTGATGATTTTCGACAGCCTCATCTACCTGGAGAAACCCAAGCGTTTCATCGAGGAGATCAGGCGCACCGTCGCCCAGAAGGTGGACGAGTTGATGTCCACTAAGCTCTACACGGTGGGGCCGGACGCGCCCATTGAGGATGTGGCCACCATCATCGTGGACCGCAAGATCAACCGGGTGCCGGTGATCGACGCCGATAAAAGACTCCTTGGGATCATCAGCCGTCAGGACGTCATCCGGGCGACTTTCGGCAAACAGGGAGAGTCGGCATAAATATCGAACGGATGGACGGGCCATGAAGTCGGGCATCGCAAAACCGCTGGCCTTGCTGACAGTGCCGTTTGGGGTGGTGGCGCTTTCCTGCGTTTGGCTGGTGAACGTGGAGACCGACCCCGCACTGGGGCCGCTGATAGGGTACTCACCATACAGCGTGTTCCTGGTGGGGTTGGTTCTCAGTTGGTGGTTCCACCAAGGCCGGATCTTCTTCACCACCTTCGCGCTTTCAGCCGCTTACTTCTTTGTGTTTGGCTATCATCCCCCGGGTTTTGACGCGGGTTTCTACCGAAGCACAGTCTACCTGGCGGTTACTTTTCTGCTGCCGTTGAACATCCTGGTGTTGGCCTTTCTCAAAGAACGGGGAATCTCAACCCCCAGGGGAAAAGCCTGCTTCGCCGCCATTTTCGTGCAACTGGCCCTGGTTGCTGGTGTGCTGTCGTCCGGAGATGCGGACATTGTGGCAGTCCTCGGTGCCCCCCTGCTGAAGACCGGTATTGGGGTGGCCACCCCGTTGCCCCAACTGTCCATCCTGATGTTTCTGACCGCGTTTCTGGCACTGGGCGCCAGGTACTTCTGGCGCAGTTCTTTCCTGGACGCCTGTCTTGCCGGAGTACTGACCGCACTATTGCTCGCCTTTCATTTCAACGCCGGAACAGCCACCCCCTTGTTTTTTGCCGTGGCCGGGCTTCTGCTGGTCATCGCCCTTATTCACCAGGCGTACGCCATGGCTTATCTGGACGAACTGACCGGGCTCCCCGGCCGGCGCGCCCTCCGGCAGGAAACGATGAAGCTCGGCCCAGACTACACGATCGCCATGGTGGACATCGATTTGTTCAAGCAGGTCAATGACCGGTACGGGCACGCCGTGGGAGACCAGGTCCTGAAGTTTGTGGCCGCGGCGTTGCGGCAGATTTCCGGAGGGGGACGGCCGTTCCGGTACGGCGGCGAAGAGTTCACCATTGTCTTTCCGGGAAGGACAGTGGAAGAAACGGCGGCACACCTTGAAGAGCTGAGGAAGGCCATCGCTGCAAGGCCGTTTATCCTGCGGGGAAAGGACCGGCCCAAAAAGAAACCCCGGCAGGCGAACAAGGAGAAAACCGCCCGGGGAAAAGTGAAGATAACCGTCAGCATCGGCGTTTCCGAAAGGAAGAAGGAGCACGGCACCCCCGAGGAAGTCATTCAGGCGGCGGACGCCGCCCTGTACCGGGCCAAGAAAAATGGGCGGAACCGGGTGGCGAGTTAGACAGCCCCATCGCTTCCCTGGCCTCCTCAGCCAAGGTCTGCCGGTACACTTCCTGCACGCGGCGGCAAACACCCTCCCAGGTCATGGCCGCAAGCAAACCGGCAATTTGGCCGGACGGCAGTGGTTCGCCCCGGAGGCAGCGCTCTAGTTGCCGGGTGATGGCGACCGCAAGGTCGGCCGTGAACCGGGAAAGGTCCTCCGGTTCGGGCTCGTCCGGCCCGCGCAGGCGGGGCCGGGGCACCCGTTCCACAAGGCCGGAGCGGTCCAGCGCCGGCGGGAGCCACGTGTCCATTCCGGGCAGGTCGGTCACCACCACCCGGCAGCCGCAGGCAACGGACTCCAGCACCACCAGCGGCAAACCTTCATAGAACGAAGGCAGGACAAACAGGTCGGCGCTCCTGAAGACCTTCGCCAGCTCCTCCTGGGGCAGGGCGCCCAGGAGAGTGACGCGGTCCCCGGCGACGGCAGCCTGTTGCTGGATGGCGGCCGCTTCCTCCCCTCCCCCGGAGCCCGCGACCAGCAGGCGTACCGTGAGCCCCCCGGGAGGGTCAAGCCGGTTTACGGCTTCGATCAGCCAGGGCAGGCCCTTGGCCCGGCTCAGTTTGCCGGCGTACACGATGTTCAAGACCTCCCGCCTGCGGGGCACGAGACAGGTGGCGGCCGGCCGGAAGATGTCGTCCCGGTAGCCGGCGCCCACGGGGACGACGCGTCCAGGGGGCAGGCCGTAGCGCCCGGCAATCTTTTCCACGTGGCCGGAGTGCAGGGCCAGTACGCGGTCCACCCCCGAACAGGCGGGCACGACAAACGGCGCCAGGGCCGGGACCAGTTCCAACTGGCGCAGGTCGGTGCCGTGGCATGTGCAGACCAGGGGGGTTTCGGGAAACATCACCCGGGCGAGGGCGGTGACCAGCCACAGGTGGTGACTGTGGATGAGGTGCGGGTGGAAGTCTTTCACCGCTTGGGTCAGCGTGTCGTGAAACGCCTGCAGGTAGCCGTCCAAAACGGCCGGGGTGAACTCCGAAAAGCGGGTGCTCTCATATGGCATGACGTCGCTCATCCCGGGCACCGGGAAGTCGGCGGGCGGCGCGCCGAACCGGACCGCGTGGACCTGCCCCTCTGCCAGAGGGCTCAGTACCGGTAACGGGGCCCCGGCCGGGATCCCCACCACCACCCGTTGGGCGATGCCGGCGCGGGCCCCGTGACGCACCAGGGCTTCGAGGTAGATCCCGCTGCCGGTCTTGCCCGGTTGCTGCGCAAGCAGGTGCAGGACCCGCAGCGTACCGGCCGGTCGGGCGCCGGCCGCAGCGGTTTCCGGAACCGGGCGGCGGGAGGCCGTTGTTCGGGGTTGGTGGTGCAGAAGGCGCCAGGCCGGGGTGTCCGGCCGCGGCCAGCGCGCGGTGGGTACAAGACTTGGGCGCCGACCGCAGGCGTGGACCGGCCGCCAGGGCTGCCGTTCCAGCGGGACTTCGCTCCCGGGCGGCACGGGCCCCAGCCACAGGTACACCCAGGCCGGCACCGTTTCCCCCGTTTCTTCGAGAACCGCCGGAAACAGCTCGCGGCGGTAGAGTTCGCCCGTGCCTTCCAGGCGGTCCAGCGCCGCCAGGGTCGGACCGTCAACTTCGTATACCTCGCCGCGCACCGTCTTTCCCGGCTCGCGCACCACCCCGGGATAATGCGGGGTGACCGCGAACAGACCGGCCTCATGAACCAGTGCCGGACCGAGGAAACGTGCCTTACTCAGGAAGCGGTGGTTGCTCCTTCCCCGCATCAGGGTACCGTACACGAAAACCGCTGAAGACACGCCCGCATAATTCCTCCCCTGTACGTTACGTGATCAGTCCGTTGGCGCTCGCGGCGATGAAGGTGCAGGCACGCCCGCACAATTCAACCTCTGTACGTGGCGACGCGGTACTGTCCAGCCGCACATCGCCAACCGGATTCGCCTGCTGAAAAACTCCTGCCCCGTACGTGACGACGCGGTACTGTCCACTATTGTACACTCTGGGGACGGCAAAATGGTAGAGTTGACATCGGCGGGCGGGCCGCGCGCCTGGAAGTCGTGGGGGAGGACGCTAGTTCAGATCGTTGAGGTTTACCGGTTGAAAACCCCTTTGTAGCACACCGTTTATCGAGACGACCACTGGAAAACGGCCCGCGTTGAAGGCGGCGCCGATTCGCCCCTGGGCATCGAGGGCCAGAATCCCGCCCTGAACCCCCTTCATCCCGGCCAGCCTGCCCAACGCCTTGCGGGCTGCTTCCTGGGGGTGGGCGCCCGCGGCGATCAAATCATCCACGTGTTTGGCGGTCAGGGTTTCGATGAAGGCTTCGCCCACCCCGGTGCAGACCGTGGCGCCGGCCCTTGACGCGTAGATGCCGCCGCCCAGGACCGAGGTGTCCCCGACCCGGCCCGGCCGCTTCAGCGAATAGCCGCCGGTGGACGAAGCCGCCGCCAATCCTTGCCCGTCCCAGACCACACAGCCGACGGTGTCGGCGTGGTATTCCAACCCGGTGAACAGGTTTTGTTCGGGCTCTTCACCCCGGGCCAGGCTCTCCTTGGCTTTACGCCAAGCTTCAAGCTGCTCTTCGGAAACACAGTTTGCCTCAGGAAAACCCTGGTCCCGGGCGAACTTCACTGCTCCCAATCCGGCCAGGATTACCTGGTTGGTTTCCTCCATCAATCTGCGGGCCACCGCGATGGGGTTTGCCACGGCCCGGATGGCTGCCACCGCTGCGAAACGACAGGTAACGCCGTCCACGATGGCGGCGTCCATTTCCACTTCGCCGTCCAGGTTCAGCACTGATCCGTAGCCGCAGTTGAAGCGCGGGGAGTCCTCCAGGACTTTCAGTACGGCTTCCACGGCCGGCACGCGCCCGGTGTCCAAGAGCCGGTGCCCTTTATGGACGGCGGCCTCCAGAACGCTGATATACTCCGGTTTGCGGCTGGTGTCCAGACCGCCGTGCAGTGCGATGATCTCCATGCTTCTATTGTCGGCAGGCGCATTTCCATCTATGCGGCAGGCCGGAGTATTTTGCCGGTTTTGGCCGGCGATCCGTCTCCGGTTTTTCGGCCCTGCGCGAACCTGTTTCGGCCGGCCGGCCGACCCTGCTGGGAGTGTCGCCGTCGTGGCGTAGGCGTAAAGGTGCTGGATGTGCGCCTCGACCCCGGCTTCCGGGGTGGCGAACTGTCGGACCGGGGGGTTGTGACCCGGCACGCGCCGGTCGGCTGGTTGTCTCCTATAGAACGTGCTCCTCGATCCACAGCCGCAGTTCGTGGTTGATGTTGTACATCCCGTCCTTGCCAAGGGAGGCGCCTTGTTCGGCGAGGGCCTTCAAGAGCAGTTCGTTCGGGGGCTGTTTTCCCACGTCTTCGCACTGGCTGCCGAAGCGGGTGACGTGGTAAATGGAGAGCCGGGGTTCCCCGAAGGCCACGTCCACTATAAAGGCGTAGCCGGTACGCCGCTCACCGAAATGAACACTTTCGTCTTCCACGCGAAAGTCCCACATCAGCCTCCGTTTGACTCTGTCTATATCCGGCTTTCCAAGCATTTTGCCGCACCCCTCTTTCATGTTGAGTAGCAGTATGCCCACACGCTTATTCTTTTTGCACCCTGACCACGCACCACCATTAAGGTAGCAGTATGCCGGTATACTTATTCTTTTTGCGCCGCCGATTTCCTCCCCGGAAAAAACCGTTGCTCCAACATCCCGGCTGTGGTAGACTGTAGGCGTAACGTGCGGTCATGAAGGCCGCCGCATTCCGGTTTTCAGGCGGACAGTCGTCAAAGATATCGAATGCTCAAGGCCACGAAGGTCGGCGTCCCAGAAAGGGGCGGCCCGTGGTCTTTCGTTTTTCGGCGGAAGGGAGATGTGGGAGTTTTGCATATCGCGGACGGAGTGTTGAGCGTGCCCGTGGTGGGTGCGGCGGCCGTGGCCGCCGGCGGACTCCTGTGGTACTCCGCCCGGGGCTTGAAAGCGGAGGATGTGCCGCGCATCAGCCTCCTGGCGGGCGCCTTCTTCGTTTCGTCCTTGGTCCGGGTGCCCGTCGGTGTTACCAGCGTACATCCCGTGCTGCTGGGGCTGACCGGGGTGCTCCTGGGCCGCCGGGCCCCGCTGGCCGTCTTTCTGGGGCTCCTGCTTCAGGCGCTCCTTTTCCAACACGGCGGGCTGACCACCCTGGGAGCGAACCTGCTGATCATGGGGGTGCCGGCCTTACTCGCCGGTCTTGCCTTTCCGGTTCTCCGCCGCGTGCCGCCCGCCCTGCGCGGCGCTCTGGGCGGTGGGCTGGCCGTGGTCCTGGCAGTGGCGGTAATGGTGTTTTTCCTGGTTTTGAGCGCGGAATACTATTTAAACGGGCCGTTCTCGCTGGTGTACGTCTTGTCGGCTTCCTATCTGCCGGTCCTGGCGGTCGAGGCGGCGCTGACCGGCTTTGCGGTGCGCCTGCTGCAGCGGGTCCGGCCGGAGTTGATCGGGAGCGGGCCGCGGTCTTGACCCTCACGTGCACGGCGGTCGAGCGCCCGGGGATACCGGGCCGGGGCGGGCGGGGGTTTGAAGAAGAAAGCTGAAGAAAGCTTGAGGAGGGGGTCATCGTTGGGAGTGGGGCACATCCACGTTCAAGACATTGACGCGCACGCCGGGCTGGACTCCTGGCTGCACCGCTGGGAACCGCGGCTCAAAATCGCCGCCGGCACAGTCTTTGTGGTCGGGGTGATATTGCTGAAATCGCTGCCCTTGGCGGCCGCCGCCTTCGGCTTGGCGGCGCTGGCGGTGTTTTCCGCCGGGTTGCCGGCCCGTTTTTTGGCCGGCCGGTTTTTGTGGGTGCTGCCCTTCCTAAGCCTGATGTTCATCACCCTGGCTCTGGGCAACGGGTTGCCGCTCTCGGCGGCCGGCCTGATTTTCGCGGCCTTGGTTTGCCTGAAGGCTCTGACCGCCGTTACGGTGATGGTCGCCCTGCTGGGGACCCAGCCCCTGCAAACCCTGTTGAGCGCTCTGGCTCATCTGCGCCTGCCCCCTCTGCCGTTGACGGCGCTCTTTCTTACCTACCGCTACCTGTTCCTGTTCCGGGACGAACTCCACGCCGCCCAGCGTTCCCTGGCCGCCCGCGCCTTCCGGCCGGGCCTGGACCGGCGTTCCTTCCGTGCTTTCGGTGAATTGACCGGGACGGTGCTCCTGGGGGCGTTGGACCGCTCCGAACGGGTGCACCGTGCCATGTCCGCCCGGGGCTTCGAAGGACGGCTGCCCGCCGGCCCGGTGCGGGCGGTGCGGGCCGCCGACCTGGCCAAGGGACTGGTTTCGGTGGCGGCCGTCATCCTGCTGGTGGTGTTGGACCGGGGGCTGCTCTATTGAATGCTTTCGAGATCTTGGACCTGCACTACACCTATCCGGACGGCACCCCCGCGCTGCGGGGCCTCTCCCTGGAGGCGCCGGCCGGGTCCCGGACGGCCCTTTTGGGGGCGAACGGAAGCGGGAAGAGCACACTTTTGCTGCACTTAAACGGCCTGCTGGCCGCGGGGCGTGGCTCGGTCCGGGTGTTCGGCCGCGCGGTCGGCCCGGACAGCCTCCGCGAAATCCGCCGCCGGGTCGGCCTCGTTTTCCAGAACCCCGACGACCAGCTGTTTTCCACCTCGGTCGCGGAGGACGTGGCCTTCGGTCCCCGGAACCTGGGGCTCAGCCCCGGAGAGGTCCGGCGCCGGGTACGGCGGGCCATGGATACGGTGGGCATCGCCGCGCTCGCCCAGCGGCCGCCGCACCACTTGAGCCTGGGCCAAAAGAAGCGGGCGGCCATCGCCGGGGTGCTGGCGATGGAGCCGGACCTATTGGTGCTGGACGAACCCACCGCCGGCCTTGACCCTTCCGGGGTACGCCAGCTGATGGAACTCCTGACCGTGTTTCACGCCCAGGGTCGGACCATCGTCCTGGCCACCCACGACGTGGATTTGGCTTACGCTTGGGCTGACCGGGCGGTTGTTCTGGCGGACGGCCGGCTGGCGGCCGCCGGTCCCGCCGCCCTGCTGGAGGATGAGGAGCTGATGCGCGCGGCCGGCTTGGAGCTGCCCGTGCTGCTCAAGGTGTTCCGGGGCCTGGGCGTTAAGCCGCGCGACGCCGGTTCGGCCAACGCCTGGATCCGCCGGCACTGCGGGCGGCGACCAGACTGACAAAACGGGTTCGGGCGCTATCGCGCTATTGCCCGGATTTTGTTTTTTCGCCAGGTTTTGCTTATAATAGTGTCCAGATTAAGAGGGGACTACTGCAAAGTATTCCATGTGTAAGGAGGTTTTGGACGGTGCGGTTTAAGAAGAAATCAGTGATCGTGACCGGTGCGGCCCGGGGGATCGGCCTGGCCGTCGCGGAGGCCTTCGTGAAGGAGGGGGCGATGGTGACGGTGGTCGACAAGGACCGGAAGGGACGGGAAGCGGCGGAGAGGCTCGGCCGGGTAAGCGGGGGCGGGGCCATGTTCGTCGGTGCCGACGTGTCCAAGCCCTTCGAGGTGGACGACGTCGTGCGCATGGCCGTCGAGACTTTCGGCGGCATCGACATCCTGGTGAACAACGCCGCCGTCGGCGTACCCGGGAGCATCACGGGCGTTCCGCCGAACGACTGGCGCCAGGTGCTGGAAGTGAACCTGACCGGGGCGTACCTGTTTTCCCGGTCCTGTGTGCCGGAGATGGAGGAGCGCGGGGGCGGGGCCATCGTCAACATCGCCTCGGCGCAGGGTCTGGCCGCCGAACAGGACAACGCCGCCTACATCGCCTCCAAAGGGGGGCTCGTCGCCCTGACGAAGAGTATGGCGCTGGACCTGGCGCCCCTGAACATCCGGGTGAACGCGGTTTGCCCGGGCGCCATCGCCACCGAAAAGGTGGAAGAGACGCTGGCCGGCTACCCCGACCCGGAAAAGGCCCGCCGCGACTGGGCGGATTTGCACGCGCTCCGGCGCCTCGGAACCCCGGAGGAGGTGGCCGCGGCCGTGCTCTTCCTGGCCGGCGCGGAAGCCTCGTTCATCACCGGGGCGGTGCTGCCGGTGGACGGCGGGATGCTCGCCTCCTTCGGGATGGCCGGCCGCCCGGTCGATTAGAGAGGGAGTTGCTCACGACAACTCCTCGTCGCCATGCGAGGATAAAAATGTTATTTAGCGATTGCATTTTTGGAGGAGGATTATCTTGGACGCCATTGAAGCCCTGAAAACCAGGCGCAGCGTGCGCAAGTACAACCGGCAGACTGTTCCGGAAGAGGTGCTGTTGGACATCCTGGACTGCGGCCGGCTGGCGGCCACCGCGTTGAACCTGCAGCCGTGGGAGTTCGTGCTGGTGACCGAGGCGGCCACGCGGGAGAAGGTCGCCGCGCTGACCGACTACGGCAAGTTCATCGCCGAGGCTCCGGCGTGCATCGCCGTGTTCTGCCTGCGGGACAAAAAATACTATCTGGAGGACGGCTCTGCCGCCACCCAAAACATGCTCGTCGCCGCCACCGCGCACGGGCTGGGCTCCTGCTGGGTGGCCGGGGACAAGAAAGCCTACGCTGAAGCGGTGGGGGACCTGCTGGGGGTGCCGCGGAAGTACACCCTGGTCTCGCTCATCGCCGTCGGTTACCGGGCCGGCGAAACATCCGGCCCCAAGAAGAGGAGCCTGGCTGAAGTGGTGCACCGGGAACGCTACCGCCGCTAGCCAGAGAAAGTCCATATTTATGCAGCATCCGTTCTTTGTCCGGTCTGCAGCGCTACTGGTTCACCGGCCGGATCTGGACCACCTCTTTGCCGGTCAGAAACACCATGCGGGTGTCCCGTACGTCGCAAACCGTCTCCCGGTCCAAGGGAATGAACACCGCGTAAAGCTTTTCCCCCTCACCATACAGGGACACGAAGCGGGTGTGCTCGGGAAGCCCGTGCCGGATCGGATCGTTGACCTCGTGCCAGTCGACAACCCGGGCGTCCTGAAGCGTGAAGCGGATCTCCGGGGTCGGTTCGGTCTTGGTTAGGAGTACTTCCCGCCCGAGCCAGTGGTCCTTGAGTTCGCGGGCGGCCTCATCCGGTTTCTGGATGCTCAATTCAGGGACCCTCCTTTCGTTTGTTCCTGAACCATATTGTGCGACAAAAGCCGCCGGATTATCGGCGGCTTTAGCAATTGGGCTTGCAGTGGTGCATCTCGGGAGTTGCTTTCGGCGGGGGCGGCTAGAACCAGTCCTGCGCGGGCAACGAAGGTCCGCCCCGCAGGGCGGTCCGGCCGGAACGGGTACGCCGACCGGTGGTTGCACCCTCGCTTGCCGGTCAGGCTTTTTCGGTGCGGCAGGCGGGGCAGTCGGGGTTCTTGGTGTAGGTGAACTCATCCCACGTGGCCGGGACGGCGTCCCAGACCAGGAGCCGCCCGACGAGCAGCCGCCCGATGCCGGTGAGGTACTTGAGGGCCTCGGCGGCCTGAACGCAACCGATGGTCCCGGGGACCGGACCAAGAATTCCGGGCGGCGTCGGGTTGCCGGCGGTTTGGGTGCCGAACAGGCAGTGCCAGCACGGTCCCGAAGGCAGCAAGGTGGTGACGTGGCCGTAGTACTCGCTGACGGCGCCGTGTACCCAGGGCCGGGAAAGCTGCAGGCAGGTCCGGTTCAGCAGTATTCTGGCCCCCAGGTTGTCGGTGCAGTCCAGGACCAAGTCGCAATCGTCGATCAACCGGACGGCGTTCTCCGCTTCCAGGCGGGTGCGGTGGACCGTTGCCTCGATCTGGGGGTTCAAGGCCCGCAGGCGCCTTGCGGCGGCGTCGGCTTTCGCCTTCCCGAGGTCGTCCGTATCGTAGATGATCTGCCGCTGCAGGTCGGACGATTCCACCCGGTCTCCATCCGCAATCCCGATGCGGCCCACGCCGGCCGCTGTCAGGTAAAGCAGTACGGCCGAGCCCAGGCCACCCGCGCCCACCACCAGCACTTTTGCCTGGGTCAGGCGTTGCTGGGTCTCCGGGGTCCAGCCCGGGAGGCTCAAGTTGCGGGCGTATCGTTCCTTCACTACTTCAGCCTCCCGCGACGGGCGGGAACGCCGCCACCCGGTCCCCGTCGGCGAGCACGTGTTCCGGCCCGGCGTGGCGGTTGTTCACCATTATGATTTTGACCTGGTCCAGCGGCACCCCGGCCTGTTCCAATAGGCCGGCGACGGACGTGCCCGGTTCAAACCGGAACAGGGTACCTTCACCCAGCGGCTGGGCCGGCAGGTATTTGCGCAGGGTGGCGTACACCCGCAGTTCCACCTCCAAGCGACTCACTCCCTCAAAAGACTGAAAAGGGGACGAGAAAAGGGGACAGTCCCCGGGGAGAAAAGGGGACAGTCCCCTTTTCTCGTCCCCTTTTCGCGGCGATGAATCGTTGTGAGCGCTTCCCCGGAAAACGGTTGGGATCCTAAGACGGGGAGGGTTCCAACCGTTCCCGGTCCCCCCGGTTCGATTTTGAAATTGAACTCTTCAAGACACGTGATTTCCGTTCGGCTGTGGACCACCCCGGTTCGGTTTTAGAAGTTGAACACCTCGTCCAGTTTCTCGTCCGGGACGTCGAAGGTGACCCCGTGAGGCGCCAGCTTCTCGTGTCTCATGAACTCCGGCAGGCGGTTGTGGGCTTCGGTGAATCCCGCCGCCCGGTTGAACGCCCGCTCGGTTTTGAGGATTTCCTTCCCGTAGTCTACCACATCGTCCACCG
Source organism: Bacillota bacterium (assembly GCA_040757205.1). Classification (NCBI taxonomy): domain Bacteria; kingdom Bacillati; phylum Bacillota; species Bacillota bacterium. Next base: position 105,071 of record JBFLXL010000004.1, on the reverse strand, counting down.
TCAGGTTCACGCCATACTGAGCGTTGAGCATGTCCACCACGCTGGGAAGGGCGTAGTCGAGGTCAAGCAGCGGAAAAGCGGTGAACAGGCAGAGCCCGGTGGCGTCCACGGCGGCGGTGGCGATCTGCAGATTCCGGGAGAGGTCGACCTGTCCCGCGGGCGACAGCGGGTCCACAAAACCGCCCACCTTGAGGATGTTGGACGCTACCGAGTAGCCGGCCGTGTGGTCGGCGCCCATGGTGCTGGTGGCGTAGGTTACGCCGATGCCCTTGACCGCCCGGGGGTCGTAGGCCGGCATGCCCTGGCCTTTCACGGTCGGTACCCGGGTCAGCCCGAAAAGCTTCCCGGCCGCCTCCGCTCCCCCGCCCAGGATGCGGCCCAGCGGGGTGCCGTTGCGCACTTCCCGGTCCAGCAGGTCGATCGCGGCCTCCCCGTCGCCGAAGGCCAGCACGCCCGCCTCCATCAGCACGCCCAGGGTTACGCCGGTTTCAATGGTGTCCAGGCCGACGTCGTTACACAGGCGGTTCAGCACGGCGATGTGGTCCAGGTTACTGATCCCGCAGTTGGGGCCCAGCGCCCAGGCGCTCTCGTATTCGACCGGAGCGCAGACGGCCTCACCCTTTTCGTCTGCGAATATGTTGGAACAGCGGATCAAGCAACCCGGGTGGCAGACGTGACCGGTCCGGCCCTTGCCGCCTCGCTTTTGCACCGTTTCCGCCAAGGCCTCGCCGCTGCACAGGGCGGCCGCTTCAAACCGGCCGTCGGAGAAGTTGCGGGTGGGGAGGCCCCCGGCTTCGTTAAGGATGTTGATCAGTACCGCCGTCCCGTAGGCAGGCAGGGCGGCGTTGGTTACGGGGTGTTCGGCGATGGCCTTGGCGAATTTCCGGGCGGCTTCCTTGAAGGCCTCCCGGTTTTTGACCGGGACTTCGAAAGCCTTGTCGGTGCGCACCACGATGGCCTTCAAACCCTTGGAACCCATTACCGCCCCCAGCCCGCCCCGGCCGGCGTAGCGGCCGGGATGGCCTTCACCGTCGTTGGTCGAAACACCGGCTACCACCATGCGCATTTCCCCGGCCGGGCCGGCGCTGATCACTCCGGACTTGGTGCCGTACCGTTTCCACAGTTCCTCGTTCAACTGGTAGCATCCCATCCCGGTCAGGTCCCCCGCCGGCACGAGTTTGGCCTCGTCCTCGCCCACCACCAGGAGGTGGAAGCCCTCCCCGGCGGGCCGGCCCTCGACCACAATCGCGCGGATACCCAGACAGGCCACTTTCTGAGCGGTGATGCCGCCAGCGTTTGACTCTTTGATGGTGCCGGTCAGGGGCGACTTGGCCCCGACTGACAGGCGCCCGGAACAGGGCGCGGTGGTGCCGGACAAAAGACCAGGAGCGATGACCAGCTTGTTGTTTTCCCCCAGCGCGTGGGCGCCCGGCGGTACCTCGTCCGCGACCAGGGCCGAGGTCAGGGCCCGGCCCCCAAGTAAGAGGTACTTGTCGGGCAGATCTTCATACCTGACGGTCAGTTCGCGCATGTTAATCCGCAGAATCTTGCCCACCATGCGAACCCCCTTGTCAAATATTGTTATAACTAGTTAAACAATAATCATTGTCGGACAAACAGTCAACATTTAAGTTTTTCCTCTGAAAGGCTAGAAGGCAAAGCTGGAAGGCTAGAAGGCTAGGATGTCGAGGACGGCCTGCTTCATTTCTGCTTTCCCGACCACCCGGGCGTGACGGACGGGCTTTTTGTCCAGGCCGCGCAGCCCCGTGGGGATCTCGAGCCCGGTAAAGGCGGCCAATGCCTCCAGGAGTTCAAACTCGCTCCGGCCCGCGGCCGCGTCCCGGCCCAGCAGGGCGCGGGCCACCGCTTGGTTGAACTTGAAGGGGCTCGCGGTGGACACCACGACCGCCGGGGTGTGGTCGCCGGTGGCGGTCCGGTACTTGTTCAGCACGGCTTTGCCCACCGCCGTGTGGGTATCGATGAGGTAACGGTGGTCCCGCCAGACGGCCCCGATTTCGGCCTCGGTCTCGTCCTCGTCCGCGAAGTCCGACCAGAAATGGTCGGCAACTCGCTCCCGGGTGCCCTCATCGACCCGGTAGCGGCCCGACTCCCGGAGTTCGGCCATCCAGCCGTCCACCTGCGGGGCGTTTCGGCCCGTCAGTTCGTAAAGCAGTCGCTCCAGGTTGCTGGAGATCAGGATGTCCATGGACGGTGAGATCGTCCGGTGGAAAGGCCGGTTCCGGTCGTAGGTGCCGGTGCGGATGAAGTCGGTGAGCACATTGTTGCGGTTGGCCGCGCAAATCAGGCGGCGCACCGGCAGGCCCATGCGCCCGGCGTAGAAACCGGCCAGGATGTTGCCGAAGTTGCCGGTGGGGACCACGAAGTTCACGGCCTGCCCGGGGCTGACCGCCCCGCGGTTCGAAAGGTCGAGGTAGGCCGAATAATAGTACACGATCTGGGGGGCCAACCGGCCCCAGTTGATCGAGTTGGCCGAAGAAAACCGGCGTCCGTGCCGGTGCAGGGTGTCGTTGACCGCCGGGTCGGTAAAAAGGGCCTTCACGCCGCTCTGGGTGTCGTCGAAGTTGCCCCGCACGGCGACCACGTGCACGTTGTTTCCCTCCTGGGTGACCATTTGCAGGCGCTGCATCTCGCTTACGCCCGCGGCCGGGAAGAACACGATGATCCGCGTGCCGGGCACGTCCCGGAACCCCTCCAGGGCGGCCTTGCCGGTGTCGCCGGAGGTGGCGACCAGAATGATGATTTCGGCGGTTTCGCCCGTGCCGGTCATCGCCCGCATGAGGAGGTGGGGGAGGATTTGCAGGGCCATGTCTTTGAAAGCGCAGGTGGGCCCGTGCCAAAGTTCCAGGAAGTGCAGGTCCGGGGCCACGGTGCGGACCGGAGCGATCCCGGGGTCGTCAAACTTCTCCGCGCTGTAGGCCTGCGCAACGCCGGCCGCGATGGCGTCTGGGCCGAAGTCGGTAAGAAAGAGTTCCAGGACGCGGGCCGCCCGCCGCCGGTAGTCCGGGAAGGCCGCTTCATTGAACGCATCAACGGATAAAGCCGGCAGGGACCCGGGGACAAAAAGACCCCCGTCCGGCGCAATGCCCTGCAAAATGGCCTCGGAAACCGTCACGGGCCGGGCGCGGCCTCTGGTGCTCTCGTACAGCATTTGCGGCTCCGCCCTCCTCCAGCGTGTTCCTAAAGTTTTAAATGGCCAAATTTTCAGGCAGGAATCTCAAGACGCAGTGTCGAAGAAATCCAATTGACACAAGGGGGTTGCCCAATATTTTCCAATGTCGTTCCGCAAGCTTCCGGCTTGCGGAGTTCTTTTATCAAACCTATACCGCCTTGAACTCGGCGATCAGGCGGTCAAAGATCTTGCTCACCGGCAGGATATCCTTGATTTTGTAAACGTTCTTGCCGGCAAAGACGATTCCCTGGTCGATCAGGCCGACCCGGCTGTTTTTCAGCGCCTCGATAATGCAGTACTCCTTGGAGCAGACCTTCAGGCATTTTAGGCATTCGGCCGGTTTGGGGAGACCGCCCTCTTCCATGAGCTTGGTGAAAGCGTTGCGCAGGGCCCGGCCGGGCATGCCCACCGGGCTCTTTACCAGAATGACGTCCTCGGCGCCGGCCTTGAGGTAATGCTGTTTGAAGGCGTCCGAGACGGCACACTCGGTACTTAAAACGAAGCGGGTGGCCATCTGTACCCCGTCCGCCCCCATCCGGACCATATCGGCGATGTCCCGCCCGCTGACGATGCCGCCCGCCGCAATTACTGGAATACCCACGGCGGCCCGGATTTCGGGCAGGATTTCCATAGTGGACCGTTCGGTGCCCAGGTGTCCGCCGGCGTCCCCACTTTCGGCGACCACCGCCGCGGCCCCCAATTTTTCGGCCATTTTGGCCAACCGGGCGGAGGATACGATGGACACTATCGGCACCCGGCCTTCCCGGCCCCAGTCGAAAATGTCCCGGGAAAAACCCGCCCCGGTGAAAATCACGTCGATCTTTTCTCTAATCGCGGCGCCGACCAGATCGGCGAAATTCCGGATGGCGTACATCACGTTCACCCCGATGATGCCCCGGGTCATACTCCTGGTCTGGCGGATTTCCTCAATCAGCTCGTCGGCGGTCATGCCGGTGGCGCCGATGGTCCCGATTCCGCCGGCGTTGGCCACGGCCGAAACCAGAGGGGCGGTCGAGACCCGGTAGGCCATTCCGCCTTGAATAATCGGGTAACGGGGGATCAGATCGCCGATTTTGAGGGTTGGAAAATTCAAGGCCAATTCCTCCGCAAAGTGGTCTAGACCAATTAAAACAGATGAAGGAGCATTTGACAAATGTTCTCTCAACCAAGAGTATTTTTGGCCGGCAGCCAAAATTAATGCATTCGGTCTCAGCACGAACCATACTAACAATTTGCCACGTTTTCAACAATTCCTTCTTGGAACCTTGCTTTCCCAGCAGATTATGAGGGGCCGCAGACAGGGCAGGTGCTGTAAGAACTTGGCCGTGAGTTTTTTCCCATTTTTAGAGGAATTTTGTGCGCTTTGTCGAAGCGTTGTCGAAGTGATTCACTGGCATTCGGGCCAAGGAGTGCTGTAGCTTGATCCACTTGTTTAACGTCTCCAAGGTCTATCCCAACGGTACGGCGGCCGTTTCCGATATCAACCTGAAAATCAACAGAGGCGAATTCGTGTTTCTGGTCGGCCCCAGCGGGGCCGGCAAATCGACGTTGACCAGGCTGATTTTCAGGGAACAGCTCCCCACTTCCGGGCAGATTTTTTTCCGGGAGCGTAACGTGTTGCGCTTGGGGCAGCGGGAACTGCTCACGCTCAGGCGCCAGATCGGGGTGGTGTTCCAGGACTTCCGGCTGCTGCCCCGGAAGACGGTGTTTGAGAACGTCGCTTTCGCGCTGGAGGTGATCGGCCGGTCGCGGCGGGTGATACGGGAACAGGTGCCGCACGCGTTGGCTGAGGTGGGCCTGTCCGGAAAGGAGGACGCTTTTCCGGCCGAACTGTCGGGCGGTGAACAGCAGCGCGTCGGCGTGGCCCGGGCGATTGTCAAGAAACCGCAGGTGATCCTGGCCGATGAGCCCACGGGCAACCTGGACCCGGACACCTCCTGGGAGTTGATGGAACTCCTGGAGCGCGTCAACCGTGACGGTACCACGGTGGTGATCGCCACCCACGCCTGGGACATCGTGAACCGGATGCGCAAACGGGTGGTGGCGCTCGATAACGGCCGGCTGATCCGGGACGAAGCGCAGGGGAGTTACGGTCATGGGGCTTAACTCCCTGTGGTATTGCCTGCGCCAGACATTCGTCTCCCTGCACCGGAACTGTTGGCTTGGGGTGGCGTCCGCAGCGATGATCATGGTCACCCTGGTGATTTTGGGCACGGTTCTGCTGGTCGCGGTGAACGCCGGCCACTTCATGCGGAACATCGAGTCTACCGTGGAAATTAACGTGTTTCTCGACGACGGGGCCGACATCCCGGATCTCCGGCAGCGGCTGAACGGGCTGCAGGGTGTAGAGAACTACACCTTCATCCCCAAGGAGCAGGCGTTGCAGGAACTGAAGAAATCGTTTGGCGAGAAAAGCGACCTGCTGGCCGGGTTCGAGGGTGAGAATAACCCGCTCCCGGATTCCTTCCGGGTGAAGGCCCTGGAGGCCGAAGCGGTGCCCGCGCTGGCGCACCAGATCTCCTTCTTCCCCGGCGTGAACAAGATCCGCTACGGTGAGGAGTACGTCGACCGGTTGGTCAAGGCCTCCCGTTGGGTGAACATGATCGCGCTGGGCGCGGTGATTCTGCTGGCCGCCGGGGCCGTGTTCCTAATCGTGACCACCATCCGCCTGTCATTGGTGGCGCGGGAGGACGAGGTCGGCATCATGAAATATCTGGGGGCGAGCAACTGGTTCGTCCGCTCCCCATTTGTCCTGGAGGGGATATTCGTCGGCCTGACCGGCGCGCTGGCCGCCGTGACCGTGTTGGGCGGGGCTTACTACTGTCTGCTGACCGAACTGCAGAAGGTCGACCTGATCTTCTTCCTGCGGCCGGTCACCGACCGGGAGACGTTGGCGCCGCTTTTCCTGGGGCTCCTGGGACTGGGGGTCCTGATGGGGGGTGCCGGCAGTTGGATTTCCCTGCGCAAGTTCTTGCGGGTTTAACAAGCGAGCGGCCTTTATTCCCGGCCTGAAGCGGCCGATAGAAGAATAGAGAGGTAAGCGGCCTGTTTTTCCGGAAGGGGGTTTTTTGTTTTGCGCCGTTCCTGGATCACCACTGGTCTGATCGCGGCTTTGCTGCTGGTCTTGTGCGCCGGTTCGTATACCCTGGCTTACGGCAATCTGGAGCAGAAGTTGGAACAGACGCGGCAACAGCTCGAGTCGGCCCGGCAGCAGACCGAATCGGCGCGCGGCCAGGTGCGCAACTTCACCCGGGAGATCGCGGTCATCGACAACTCGATGAAGGAACGGTTGTTGCGGATTGACCAGCTCATCGCCCTGCTGCAGGAGGTAACGGCGCGCTTGGAGGAGGCCGAGAGCGCGCTCGCCGACGCCGAGGCCCGGCTGGCGGAAATGAACGCGCTGTTCGCGGCCCGGGTGCGCAGCGCGTACGAAAATGGGAACATCACCTACCTGGAGGTGCTGCTCGGCGCCGAGAGCTTCAACGAATTCGTCACCCGGGTTGAGTTCCTGAAGGAGATCGTGGCCCGGGATGTGGCCCTTATTGAGCAGATTGAAGAGGAGCGGCTGGCGATTGAGCGCCAAAAGGAGGCCATCGAGGAACGCCGCGCACAGGTGCAGTCCCTGCACGCCGAGCAGGAGGCGGCCTACCGGTCCCTATTGAACGAACAGCGGGAGAAGGAATCCCTGCTCGTCGTCGCCCGGGGCAGTCTGTCGCAGTTCCAGGCTGAAGTCGACCAACTGGAACGGGAAGAACAGGAACTCCTGCGCCAGATCGCTTTGCAGCGGGCGGGCCAGGACGTCCTGCACACCGGCAAGTTAGCCTGGCCGGTGCCGAAGCACACCTGGGTATCCTCGGACTATGGCTGGCGCAGACACCCGATCCTCGGGGTACAGCGGTTCCATGACGGCATCGACATTCCGGCGCCCCACGGGACGGCGGTGGTGGCGGCGGGCACCGGGCGGGTCCTTTTCGTGGGCACTCTCCGGGGTTACGGCAACGTGGTGGTGCTCGACCACGGCGGCGGTATTACCACGCTCTACGCCCACCTGTCCACCATGGGAGTCAGCGAGGGCCAAATGGTGGCTCAGAGCGAGACTATCGCCCGGATCGGCAGTACTGGTCTTTCCACCGGACCACACCTCCACTTCACCGTCCGGGAACACGGAGAACATGTAACTCCCTGGAACTATCTTCGGTAGACACCCATGCCGCCTGCGGCACCATTCGGAAGGAAGTAGCAAGGAGCTATTTGCAGGGTAGCAGGTTTACCGGTTGGGGGAAGCGCGGGGCCGCCTCTTGGAAGGCGGCCCTCAGTACTTTGCGCGGTTGTAATTTGGGTGGGCCTAAGATAGTATAATAGCGTACCTAAACCTATGTACGGTGGTGTTTTATGTTGCCTCGCCGGCAGCCGACGCACTGGTTCTTTTTCGGGATGGGGGTGCTCCTGGTCGGGGTGGTCGTCGTCCTGAACCTCGCGGTGGTTACTAATTTCAAACAGTTGGGCAACCTGGTCCAGGTAGTGCGCCTCGTGCACGACCAGTATGTGGAGGCCACGAACAGCGAACTGATGATCGAGGGCGCCATCCGCGGGATGGTGGAGGCGCTGGACGACCCGTATTCAGTATACCTGGAGCCCGAAACCTACGCGCGGTTTTTGGAACAGGTCGAGGGTTCTTTCGGGGGCATCGGGATTTTGGTCGGCTACCGTGACGAGGGATTGACCGTGGTTCGGCCCTACGAAGGCACCCCGGCGGCCGAGGCCGGCTTGCGGGCCGGGGATTTGATCCTGGCCGTGGACGGCAAGGACACCCAGGAAATGGATCTGGAAACCGCGGTGATGCTGATGCGCGGCGAGGTGGGCACCGAGGTGCAGCTCACCATCCGGCGCGGGAGTCAAGAACCCCTGGAGTTCACGGTGGTCCGGCGGCAGATCGAGGTCCCGACGGTTGAGGGCGAACTCAAGGACGGCGGGATCGGCTACGTGGTCTTGAGTCAGTTCACCGAAAAGACGGGGGGCGAGCTGGCCTACCTGCTGAACAGTTTTGAGAGCCGCATGCGAGGCCTCATTTTGGACTTGCGCGACAATCCGGGCGGCGACCTGATGGCGGCGGTCGAGGTGGCCGACCTGTTCGTGGATGACGGCCCGATCGTGCACATCGACTACCGCACCGGTGAGGATGAGACTTACTACGCCGAAAAGCACCGGCTGGAAGTGCCGCTGGTGGTGTTGGTCAACCGGACCACGGCCAGCGCCGCGGAGATCGTGGCCGGCGCGGTCAAGGATACGGATTCCGGGGTCCTGGTCGGCACCCAGACCTACGGCAAAGGGGTCGTGCAGAACGTGTTCCCGCTACGGAACGGGGCCGGCCTGAAACTGACCACGGCGCGGTACCTGACGCCTTCGGGTTACGACCTGAACCAAATGGGGATCGAGCCCCATATCCAGGTGGAGGAAGCGGACGATTTCGAGTCCGATCCGCAGCTTGAGAAAGCCCTGGAGATCCTGAAAGCAGGGCTGAACTCTAGATGATCTCCGGAGGGTTCCCCTTTGAATGGGCTTTGGGGGCTGTTTTTACCTCGGTCGTGTTCGCCCTTTTTCATCCCCTGTTTTGGCTGGTTATTGTGCTGGTCGCCCTTCAGTACCGGCGTATCGCGAGAGAGCGGGCCGGCTTTTTCGGGGCCCGCGGCAACTCCGTCCTGGCCGACACCTTGACCGCCACCGCCTATGGGTTCGGCGGCGGGCTGATCGGCGGCGGCCTCATCCTCCTGACCGGAATCACCATCCACGGTTCCGGGCTGTTGTACCTCTTGCCGGTGGCGATACTGCTCATGCTGATCAACCCGCGCCTGCTCTGTTTCGCGTACGGCGGCGGGGTGCTGGCGGTTTGCCACCTGCTGTTCGGTTTTCCGGACATCAGCATTCCCACCGTGATGGCCCTGGTGGCCATCCTGCACTTTGTCGAGAGCATCCTGATCCTGGTCAGCGGGCATCTGGGCGCGGTGCCCGCCTATGTCCGGCTGCCCGGGGGCCGGATGGTCGGGGGCTTCACCCTGCAGAAATTCTGGCCGATCCCGATCGTCGCCCTGACCATCGCGACCGGCACCCTGGCCCCCGAAATGGAACTGGTGTCCATGCCTGAATGGTGGCCGCTGATCAAGCCGGACGTACCGGGCGGCACCGGCACCGTGGTCTTCGCCATGATGACCCTGGTGGCCGGCCTGGGCTACGCGGACATCGCCACTTCCCACGCGCCCGCCGACAAGGCCCGGAAGAGCGCCCTGTACCTGGCCGGCTACAGCGTCACGCTCTTTACCCTGGCCGTACTGGCCATGTCCGGAGGCGGGGCCGCCTGGCTGGCGGCTCTTTTCGCCCCGCTTGGGCATGAACTGATCATCCACATCAGCAAACACATTGAACTGCACGGCCGCCCCCTGTTCGTACCCCACCCGGCCGGGTTGATGGTCCTGGACGTTATGCCGCGCTCGCCGGCCTGGCGGGCGGGTGTCCGGTCAGGGGACGTGGTCGTCGAGATCAACGGCCTTGAGGTCCGCAACCGTGCCGATATGCACCTGGTTCTGAGGCAGCCCGGGTGGAAAGAGGTCGGATATCTCCACCGGGGAACCCATTTCCGGCGGGACAATGTGCGGCTGCGGGACGGAGAACCGTTCGGAGTGATGCCGGTGCCCGAGGGCGGCGAGCCGGTTTACCTGGAACTGGACGGCACACCGCCGGTCAGGCGCTGGCTGGGGCGCGGCCGGGGCCGGGGCGTGTGAGTGAGCGGCGGGGTACCGCGGCGTTCCCCGGCTGACGGCCGGTGCCCGTTTATGCCGTGGGGGCGGCCGCAGCGGCCGGGTTGCATTGACAGTAAGAAGGCGCAAAAAATATAATTTTTATAGTGCCATCCATCTCGGCAGGGGGCGTGAACACGAAGTGTGTGAGGCGAACGCGTATCTTTTGACCGCCGAAGGCGAGGAGCTGGTGCTGGCGTCGGTGGACCGGGTGGTGCCGCACGAGGACGGGCTCCTGCTGGAGGACATTTTCGGCCGGCGCAAGATCATCAATGCCCGGATCCGGGAACTGGCCCTGGTGGAACACAAGATCATCCTGGAACGCGGCTAGGAGACCGCTGCAAAAAACTCGCGCCTGGCAAAAAAAGAGGTGTGAAGTGAGAGGTTAGAAGTGGGATGCTTGAAGGAATTCGCAAAACGAATTCCTTCGAAAATTCTCACCTCGCACTTCCCACATTTCACTTCTCAACGTCCAGCTTCGCCGCATCAAGCCATGCTTGTTTTTCGCGGCCTCCAAGTGTTTAGAACGATTTCTGTTTTTGCAACACTCTCCTAACGGCCTGGCCGCGCAATTGCGGTGGGGGTGAGGGATCCTTTGCTGGAATCACGCTCCGGGCCGCTCGGCCTGGAAGACCTTAACGCGCCGCGGGCGCTGGATGAACTGCGCGAAGCGATGTCCGGCTGCCGGGAGTGTGGCCTTTTTGCGGGCCGTACGAACCTGGTGTTCGGGGAAGGCCACCCCCGGGCGCGGCTGATGTTGATCGGCGAAGGGCCCGGGGCCGAGGAGGACCGCCTGGGGCGGCCCTTTGTCGGTGCCGCGGGCCGGCTTCTGGACCGGATTCTGGACGCCGCCGGATTTGCGCGCTCCGAGGTGTACATTGCCAATGTGGTCAAATGCCGGCCCCCTGGCAACCGGGTGCCCAGCCGGGAGGAGGCGCAAGCGTGCCTGCCCTGGCTCCGGAAGCAGTTCGCCCTGATCGGCCCCCCGCTGGTGGTGATCCTGGGCAGCACCGCGTTGAAAAACCTGATCGACCCCCAGGCTTCCATTACGGCCTGGCGGGGCCAGTGGATCGTAAGGGGCCGCGTACGTTTCATGTCCACCTACCACCCCGCCGCGCTGCTCCGGGACCCGGGCAAGAAGCGCGAGGTATGGCGGGACTTTCAGCTGATTCGCGACGCCTATCGTGAAATCGTGCCCTTCAAAAACGACTTGAGCTGAGCGCACACGGAAGAGGTCTTATTACTATTTGCCGCTTCTTCGTCTTCTTCCGGGCGGTATTCGGCCACCGGCTGGAGTTCCGGCCACGCCTGCACTCTTTGCTTCTTGGCGGTCCTGATCAGAGCCTCGAACTGGCTGCGGGCGGCATTGATCCGGTTGACGGCGTGGTCGATGAAGTCGGGCTCGGCGTGGGTAAGCATCATTTCCGCTTCTCTACACTCTTCCCGGGCCTTTTCAATCGCCTCCAAAAGCGGGCTGGCCGGAGTGCTCCCGAATATGGTAATCATTGCCAATCCCTCCTGACATAGCTTATGTTGGTGGCGCCGTAAATAGAATCAACCTTTCGATTCGAGGAATCATATTCTCGAGGGGGCGGTATCGTGCCCAAGATCAAGAGAGTGATTGTCCTTTTCCTTTGCACTTTCGTCCTGCTGGGGGTCGGCGGCTGCGGCCTCTTCAACCGCGGCGGCCAGGCCCGGCCGGGCGAGCGTCCGCTGGCGGTGGCTTACAGCATCGCCGACGAAAGCCGGGACGGAAACCAGGTGATCAAACGCCTTGTTCAGGAACGGGCGGGGAACGACGAGAAGGTCCGGATTATCTGGCGGGATGCGGAAGGTGACGCCCGCCGCCAGGAGAGAGACGTGGAGCGGTTTATCGAACAAAAGGTCGACTCCGTTGTGATCCAGTTCGTGGAGCCGGAGATGGGCCCGGGAATCGTCCGCCGCCTGGCGATGAACCGGATCAGGGTGGTGGCGCTGGAGACGTTTGCCCCGGACGCGCCGCTGGACGCTTACGTGGCTTCCGAGCAGGTCCGGGCCGGGGAGCACCAGGCCCGGTACGTAGTGCGCAACCTGCCCCCGGGGGCGCCGGGCCGCGTGCTGGTGCTGGGCGGGGACCCGGCGGACCCGATCTCCCGCAACATCATCGAGGGCATCACCACCTTTATGCGGGGGCAACCCGGATTCGCGGTCGATGTGCGGGAGCATCCCCAGGGTGACCCGGGGCGGGTGGCAGCCGGCGTGCACGAAGCTTTGGCCGCTGGTCCGTTGGGAGCGATACTGGCCGTGGACAGCCGGATGGCGGTCAGTGCGGTGGAGGCACTCCGGCAGCGGGGCCTTTTGAATGAAGTGCTGACCGTGGGCGTCGGTGCCGACCGCACGGCCGCGGAGGCGCTGGTCGCCGGGGACCACGACGCCGAGGTCGACGTCCGGCCGGACCTGCTCGCCCAGTTCAGCTACGACGCGGCGGTCGGCCTGGCCCGGGACGGGCACTGGGCCTACGAGACCCAGATCACCAGCGGGGACTACACGGTGCCGGCCCGCATGGTGCCGGTGCGCCTGGTGCAAGGCAAAAACGCCTTCTTGCTCCGGGAGTACTACGGCGACCTGACCCGGGGCGGCGGCCAACAGGGTGGTCAGGGTCAGCAGGGCGGCGGCGGCCAGGGGCAACAGGGCGGGGGCCAGCAGCAGGGGCAACAGCAGGGACAGCAACAACAACAGCCGATGACCAAGCTGATGATTAGGACCCAGGACGGCAAGACGGTAGAAATCGACATTCCGGGCCAGATCCAGAGCATTGAAGCCCAACAGGAGGGCGGCGGCCAGGGCGGCCGGCAAGGGGGTCAGCAAGGCGGCCAAGGCGGGCAGCAGGGCGGCCAGGGCGGCGGCCAATGATACTCGGTGCCAATGGTTTCGAAGGTTGAACTATCGTCCCCTTGACGGCGTCAAGGGGGACAGTCCCCGATTTTCAGTTCCTGTTCTTCACCCGCATTCTTCAGTGAAGACTGGGTCTACGGCCTGTCTAGGGTGATTGATAATACTCCGGCCTCCCTTTTAGACGGTGACTCTGTCGTGCAGCTGTTTGAAAACAAAGGCCACCACCACGCCGAAAACCGCGGAGCCGATAAGGTCGGTGAGCGCCGTGGCGAAGGATATGGTGCGCAGCCCCTCGTAGTTGAACATGATGACCAAGCCGTGAATGACGAACCATGCGGTCACCCCGAAGACAAAGCCCTTGAACAGGTGGTACCTGCTCTTGAACAGGGGGAGAAGGTAGGCGAACACGATGCCCAACAGCCCGCCGAAGAAGAGCTGCACCCCGAAAGCCAAGGCCGCTTCCTGCAAACTATCGGGTCTCGAGCCGTAGATCGTGATCGCCGCCCAGTCCAGGAAAAGCAGCTTGGGGATATTCAGCAGGTGTAACACGAGGTCAAGGATGTTCATCGTTAGGCCGGCGATCACCCCGGCGGTAAAACCGATGACCAACCGGTCTCTTGGGATTCTCATCCTAAATGGACCCCCTCATTTCTTTTATTTGTGTGCCCTTTTCGGGAAGTCTGTAAGCAACTCTGCAATTCCGCTTCATTGCCACCTGGGCGCCATCATTATGTTTGCCACAACGGAGCGCCCATAATCCAACCGCGCGTCTTTTTTCCCGTTTTGCCGAAGTGGTATAATAGCGGGTGGAGGTGGGGACGAATGCCCCCTTTTAAGCTGGTTTCGGACTACCGGCCGCGGGGCGACCAGCCCGAGGCGATCGAGAACCTGACGCGCGGCCTGGAAAAGGGTTTGCGCCACCAGGTGCTGCTGGGCGTGACCGGCTCGGGCAAGACCTACACCATGGCCCAGGTGATCAGCCGGGTGCAGCGGCCGACCCTGGTGATCGCGCCCAACAAGACCCTGGCCGCGCAGCTCTGCGGGGAGTTCAAGGAGTTTTTCCCCGGGAACGCGGTGGAGTACTTCGTAAGCTATTACGACTACTACCAGCCGGAGGCCTACCTCCCGTCCGCGGACATGTATATCGAAAAGGACGCCTCGGTCAACGAGGAGATCGACAAGCTGCGCCACTCGGCGACCTCGTCCCTGTTCGAGCGGCGGGACGTGATCATCGTGGCGTCCGTGTCCTGCATCTACGGCCTGGGTGACCCGGAGGAGTACAAGAACCTGGTGGTTTCGCTGCGCTCACGAGCGGGCGGCTACGACCGGGACGCGGTGCTCCGGGAGCTGGTGCGCATTCAGTACGAGCGCAACGACGTCAATTTCGGGCGCGGCCGGTTCCGGGTGCGCGGCGACGTGCTGGAGGTGTTTCCGGCCGCCTCCGGGGAGCGGGCCCTCCGGGTCGAGTTCTTCGGCGACGAGGTGGAGCGGATCCTGGAATTCGACGCCCTGACCGGGGAGGTGCTGGGCGAACGGCAGCACGTCTCCATCCTGCCGGCCAGCCACTACGCCACTTCCCGGGAGCGGCTGGACCGGGCGGTCACGGCCGTCGAGGCGGAACTGGCCGGGCGGCTGGCTGAACTGCGGGCGGCGAACAAGCTTTTGGAGGCCCAGCGCCTGGAGCAGCGCACGAACTACGACCTGGAGATGATGCGGGAGCTGGGTTACTGCAAGGGCATCGAGAACTACTCCCGCCACCTGACCGGGCGGGAACCGGGGGCGCCGCCGTTTACCCTGCTCGACTACTTTCCGGACGACCTGCTGATCGTGGTGGACGAGTCGCACATCACCATCCCCCAGATCGGGGGCATGTACGAGGGCGACCACTCGCGCAAGGTGGCGCTGGTGGAGCACGGTTTCCGGCTGCCGTCGGCCTTCGATAACCGGCCCCTGACCTTCACGGAGTTCATGGCCCGGGTCCGGCAGGGGGTGTACGTTTCGGCCACGCCCGGCCCGTGGGAGCTGAAACACGCCGCGGCGGTGGTGGAGCAGATCGTGCGCCCGACCGGGCTGGTGGACCCGGAGATGGTGGTCCGGCCCACCCGCGGCCAGATCGACGACCTCCTGGGCGAGATCCGGAAGCGGGCGGCCAAGAGCGAGCGGGTGCTGGTCACCACGCTGACCAAGCGGATGGCCGAGGACCTGTGCGACTACTTCCGGGAACTGGGCCTGAAAGTCCGGTACCTGCACTCGGAGATCAACACCCTGGAGCGGATGGAGATCCTGCGCGACCTGCGCCTGGGGACTTTTGACGTCCTGGTGGGGATCAACCTCTTGCGGGAAGGGCTGGACCTGCCCGAGGTCAGCCTGGTGGCCGTCCTGGACGCCGACAAGGAGGGCTACCTGCGCTCCGAGCGCTCCCTGATCCAGACGGCGGGGCGGGCGGCCCGGAACCTGAACGGGAAAGTGATCATGTATGCCGACCAGATCACCGGCTCGATGCGGCGCGCGCTGGACGAGACCAAACGGCGGCGCGCGCGCCAGACGGCGTTCAACCGGGAGCACGGCATCACCCCGCAGACCGTGCAGAAGGCGGTGCGGAGCGTGATCGAGGCCACCCGGGCGGCCGAAACCGAGGCGCCGTACTTCGCGGCGAGCGAGAAACGGCTCACCGGGAACGACCTCAAGAAACTGATCGCCCGGCTGGAGAAGGACATGCAGCACGCCGCCCGGCACCTGGAGTTCGAGCGGGCGGCCCAACTGCGCGACGTGCTGATCGAACTGCGGCTCGAGCTCCAGCCCAAGGGCGCCCGTCTGCTCCGCCCGGCGGTGGGGGACCAGCCGGAGTAGGGCGGATGGCGGGTGCGCCCGGCGGTTACCATATAACGGAATCTGACGGAGGCCTGGGGTGCAAGAACAACATGCAAGACAAGATTATCGTGCGCGGCGCGCGCGTACACAACCTAAAAAACATTGTCGTGGAGATCCCCCGGAACAAGCTGGTGGTGCTGACCGGTTTGTCCGGCAGCGGGAAGTCCTCGCTGGCCTTTGACACCATCTACGCCGAGGGGCAGCGCCGCTACGTGGAGTCGCTGTCGGCCTACGCGCGCCAGTTCCTGGGCCAGATGGACAAACCGGACGTCGACTACATCGAGGGCCTGTCTCCGGCCATTTCCATCGACCAGAAAACCCGTTCGCACAACCCCCGGTCCACGGTGGGCACCGTGACCGAGATTTACGACCACTTGCGGCTCCTGTTCGCCCGGGTGGGGCGGCCGCACTGCCCGCACTGCGGGCACCCGATCAGCAGCCAGACGGTGGAGCAGATGGTCGACCAGGTGATGGCGCTGGGAGAGGGCACCCGCCTGCAGATCCTGGCGCCGGTCGTCCGGGGCAAGAAGGGCGAGCACGTGCGCGTGCTGGAGGAAGCCCGGCGCGGCGGGTTCGTCCGGATGCGCATCGACGGGGAAATGCGCGAGACCGGCGAGATCATCACCCTCGACCGGAACAAGAAGCACACCATCGAGATTGTCGTCGACCGGCTGGTGGTCAGGCCGGGCCTGGAGGCGCGGCTGGCCGACTCCCTCGAGACCGCCCTGAAACAGACCGGCGGCCTGGCCGTCTGCCACGTTATCGATCAGAATTCAGAATCCAGGATTCAGAATTCAGAAGCCGGAAACTCGAAGCCAAGAGCCGGAGATCAGAATTCAGAAGCCAGGATTCAGAATGTGCCGGAGATCTTGTTCAGCCAGAACTTCGCCTGCGTGGACTGTGGTTTTGGCTTCAGCGAGATCACGCCGCGCCTGTTTTCATTCAACAGCCCGGTGGGGGCCTGCCCGACGTGCACCGGCCTGGGCAGCCGCCTGGAGGTCGACGTCGACCTGGTCGTCCCGGACCGGAGCAAGACCCTGTACGAAGGCGCCGTGGCCGCCTGGTCCTGGTGGACCCGGGGTTACCACATCCTGGATGGCTTGGCCGGGCATTACGGGTTCAATGTCAACACACCGGTGCGGGAGTTGGACCCGGACCACATGGACATCATCCTGTACGGCACCGGTGAGACCCGCGTCCCCTTCAGCTACCGGGACATGGCCGGGCGGCTGCGCCGCTACACCGCGCCGTTTGAAGGGGTGGTGGCGTACCTGGGGCGCCGGCACCGGGAGACCACCTCCGACCACGTCCGCGAGGAGACCGAGCGGATGATGCGCACCAAGCCCTGCCCGGATTGCGAAGGCCGCCGCTTGAAGCCGGAGGTGCTGGCGATCAAGGTGGGCGGCAAATCGATCGCCGAGGTGGCCGCGTTGTCCATCACTGCGGCCGACCGGTTCTTTGCGGAACTGAACCTTACCGCCCGGGAGGCGCTGATCGGGCAGCGGGTGCTCAAAGAGCTGCGGGCGCGGCTGGGTTTCCTGATCAACGTCGGCCTGGACTATCTGACCCTGGACCGCCAGGCGGCCACGCTGTCGGGCGGCGAGGCGCAGCGGATCCGGCTGGCCATCCAGATCGGGTCGGGGCTGGTGGGGGTGCTCTACATCCTGGACGAGCCCAGCATCGGGCTGCACCCCCGCGACAACGGGCGGCTCCTGGACACCCTGAAGCGGCTGCGCGATCTCGGGAACACCCTGATCGTCGTTGAGCACGACGAGGAGACCATCCGGGCCGCGGACCACATCATCGACATCGGTCCCGGCGCCGGGCTGAACGGCGGCCGGGTGGTGGCGGCGGGCACCCTGCGGGAGATCACCGGCACGGACGCTTCCATCACCGGGCAGTACCTGGCCGGCCGGAAGTCCATCGCGGTGCCCCCGGCGCGCCGGACTCCCGGGGACCGGTGGGTCGAGGTGGTCGGGGCGCGCGAGCACAATCTCAAGAATATCGACGTGCCGTTCCCGCTGGGTGTGTTCACCTGCGTCACCGGGGTCTCCGGGTCGGGGAAAAGCACCCTGGTGAACGAAATTCTGAACAAGGCGCTGGCCGCCGCCCTGCACGGCGCCCGCACCCACCCGGGGGCGCACGGCGAAATCCGGGGCACAGGGTATTTGGACAAGGTGATCGACATCGACCAGTCGCCCATCGGGCGGACCCCCCGCTCGAACCCGGCCACCTACACCGGGGTGTTCACCGACATCCGGGAGCTTTTCGCGCTCACCCCGGAGGCCCGAATGCGCGGCTACAAGCCCGGCCGGTTCAGCTTCAACGTCCGGGGCGGGCGGTGCGAGGCCTGCCGGGGCGACGGCATCATCCGGATCGAGATGCACTTTTTGCCCGACGTGTACGTGCCCTGCGAGGTGTGCGGGGGGCGCCGGTACAACCGGGAGACGCTGGATGTCCGGTACAAGGGACGGACCATCGCCGGCGTGCTGGAGATGACGGTGGACCAGGCCGCCGAGTTCTTTGCCCCGGTCCCCAAGATCCACCGCCGCCTGGCCACCCTGCAGGACGTGGGCTTAGGCTACATCCGCCTCGGCCAGCCGGCGACCACGCTCTCGGGCGGCGAGGCGCAGCGGGTGAAGCTGGCCTCGGAGCTCTCGCGGCGGGCGACCGGGCGCACGCTCTACCTCCTGGACGAGCCCACGACCGGGCTGCACTTCGCGGACATCAAGAAGCTTTTGCTGGTATTGCAGCGCCTGGTGGACGCCGGGAACACGGTGATCGTGATCGAGCACAACCTGGACGTCGTCAAAACGGCCGACCATATCATCGACCTGGGTCCCGAAGGCGGGGACCGCGGCGGCCGGGTGGTGGCCACCGGCACTCCCGAGGCGGTGGCCGCCCAAGCCGAATCCTACACCGGCCGGTTTTTGCGGCGGGTGCTCGGCCGGGCCGACCGGACCCCCGGCGCCGGCCACGCCGCCGCCGAAGCCTAAAAAGGGGGACAGTCCCCTATTTCACCTTCTTTGGCTTTCACCATAGGAATATGGGAAATTACGGGGACACCTTACTGGGAAATTACGGGAAATTACGGGGACACCTTACTTAATTATTACCCAGCGACGTTTGACTTTTCACGGGAAAATAGGGGACCGTCCCCCTTTTAACTTCTTTGACTTTTGCGTGGGAAATTACGGGGACACCTTACTTAATTATTACCCAGCGACGTTTGACTTTTCACGGGAAAATAGGGGACCGTCCCCCTTTTAACTTCTTTGACTTTTGCGGGCGGAGGAGATCAGCAGCGTGGAGCCGGCGGAAAAAGCCAAACACTTTCCCGACCAGCCCGGGGTGTACCTCTTCCGGGGCGCGCGCGGCGAGGTGCTGTACGTCGGCAAGGCCGTATCCCTCAAAAACCGGGTGCGGTCATACTTCACCGGGGCGCGGAGCGACAAAGTCCAGGCGCTGGTCGGCAAGACGCGGGACGTGGAGTGCCTGGTCACCGGCTCGGAGATCGAGGCCCTCATCCTGGAGTCGAATCTGATCAAGGAGCACCGGCCGCGCTACAACGTGGTGCTAAAGGACGACAAGAGCTACCCGTACCTGAAGGTGACCGTGCAGGAGGAGTACCCCCGCATCTTTCTGACCCGCACCCAGCCGTGCGACGGCGCCCGCTACTTCGGCCCCTACCCGGGCGCGGCGGCGGTGCACGAGACGGTGCGGATTCTGAAAAAACTCTTCCCGCTCCGTTCCTGCCGTCAGACCCGGTTCAGGCAGCAGCGCCCGTGCCTGAACCACCACATCGGGCGCTGCTTGGGCCCTTGCGCTGGTACGGTCGATCCCGAGCGGTACCGGGCCATGGTGCAGGAGGTGCTGCTGTTCCTGGAGGGGCGGCACGCCGAACTGGCGCGCGGCCTGACCCGGAAGATGGAGGCGGCCGCGGCGAACCTGGAATTCGAGCGGGCGGCCGAACTGCGTGACCAGCTCCGGGCTGTCGAGCAGGTGCTGGCCCGGCAGAGCATTGTGTCCCCCGGGCGGGAGGACCGGGACGTGGTCGCGCTGGCCCGGGACGGAAACCGCGGCCGGGCGGTCGTGCTGGAAATCAGGGACGGCAAGCTGCTCGGTCGCCACATCCTGGACCTGCAGGGGATCGCGGAGCGCTCCGACGCCGAGGTGCTGGCCGCCTTTTTGAAGCAGTACTACCGGGAGGCCGGTTTCATCCCGCCCGAGGTGCTGCTCCCCGCCCCGCTGGGCGAGGAGCGGGGAGTGATCGCCGAGTGGCTGGGATTGCGGCGGCAAGCCCGCGTCCGGTTGCCCGTGCCCAGGCGCGGCCGCAAACTTGAACTGGTCCGCCTGGCCGAGCAAAACGCCGCCGAGGCCCGGGTCCAGATGGAGTTCGAACGCGATGCGGGCGAGGCCCTGGCCGAACTCGCCGCCGTCCTGGGGCTGGAACAGGCCCCGGCCCGCCTTGAGGGGTACGACATCTCCAACATTCAGGGCGCCCAAACGGTGGGCGTCATGGTCGTCTTCGAGGACGGCCGCCCGGCCCCCGCTGAATACCGGCAGTTCCGGGTGCGGGAGACCGTCGGCGCTCCGAACGATTTCGCGGCCATGCGCGAGGTGGTGGCCCGCCGTTTCGCCCGCGCCCGTGAAGAGGCGGAGTTGATTGCCACGGGACAGCTCTCGTCGCGCGAAGCCCGTTTTTACCGGTTGCCCGACCTGGTGCTCATTGACGGGGGCAAGGGCCAGCTGAGCGCGGCCCAGGAGGCCCTGCGCGAGACCGGATTCCAGGCCGTACCCGTGTTCGCCCTGGCCAAGGAAGCGGAAAAGGTCTACGCCCCGGGACGCAGCACACCGGTGCCGGTGCCCCCGGACTCCCAGGCCCTTTTTCTCCTGCAGCACTTGCGCGACGAGGCCCACCGGTTCGCCGTCGGCACCCACCGCCGGACCCGTTCCCGGGAAAGCCTGCGTTCCCTGCTGGAGGAGATCGACGGCATCGGGCCGGTGCGGCGCCGCGCCCTGCAGAAAGCCTTCCCGTCCCTGGACGCCCTTAAGGGGGCGACGCCGGCGGAACTGGCCGCCGTCCCGTCCATGAACCGCAAGGCCGCCCAAGCCGTGTACGACTACTTCCACGACGCTCCCGCGGAATAACGGCCGGACCCGGCCGTTTGCCAAACCTTGCCGCCGCCCGGGCAGGTATAAAGTGCCCAGTCGGCGAACTTTGATTTTCAGAGGCGTTATGCGCACCACTCCGGATAAACAAGGCCCGCCTGAAGGAACATGACGGGAGAAGGTTCAGGGCGGGCCGGGCCGGGGCATCCACAATAGCGGGGCGGAGACCGGCGGACTTCGGTCCGGTCCGCCCTAGCACGGGGGTATTGTTTTGCCGGACTACGGGCTGGTGGCCATTGACCTGGACGACACTCTGCTCACGAGCGGGCTCGAGGTGTCGCCGCGCGCGGAGCGGGCGATCAGCCGCGCCCAGGAGTCGGGCGTGGTGGTCACCCTGGCGACCGGGCGGATGTTCCTTTCCGCGGCGCCGTTCGCGCGCCGCCTGGGCATCGACGCTCCGATCATCACCTACCAGGGAGCGCTGGTGAAGCACCCGGTGACCGGCGCCGAACTGCTGCACCGGGCGTTGGCGAACCACACCGCCCGGGCCGTGATCGAACGCCTGCGGGCCCACGGCTACCACATCAACGTGTACCTGGACGACCGGCTCTATATGGAAGTCCTGACCGAACTGGGCCGAAGGTACGCCGACCTTTCCCGGGTTGAAGCCCACCCGGTGGGCGACCTCCTTGAATACCTCGGCGGCCGCGACCCGACCAAGGTGCTGGCCATCGGCGCTGAGGACGACATCGAGCGCCTGGAACGGGAGATGCTCGCCCTTTTCCCGCCGGAGCGGGTGCACATCACCCGCTCGAAGCTCAAGTTCCTGGAGTTCTCCCATCCCCGGGCGACCAAAGGCCGGGCGCTGCAGTACCTGGCGGAACACT
The DNA here is from genome assembly GCA_040757205.1 of Bacillota bacterium. Taxonomy (NCBI): domain Bacteria; kingdom Bacillati; phylum Bacillota; species Bacillota bacterium. Next base: position 83,346 of record JBFLXL010000004.1, on the reverse strand, counting down.
GCGGCGTCCCGCGGGAAGCCGTGATGGCGATCGGCGACGGCTACAACGACCTGGACATGGTGGCCTGGGCCGGGCTGGGCGTGATGATGGGCAACGCCCGGGACGAGGTGAAACGGCACGCGGACCACGTCACGGCGTCCAACGACGCGGACGGCGTGGCCGAGGTCATCGAGCGGTTCGTGCTCGGCGAGTGACGGAAAGCGGGGTGGACTCGTGGGGGCCGATTATGTAGCCGGGGTCGACCTGGGCGGTACCAAAATATACACGTTGCTGGCCACGGCGGAAGGTACGGTCAAGGCGGAGGCGAAGGTGCCGACCGAGGCCGGGCGGGGATACGAAGCCGTCGTGGAGCGGATTGCGGAGACGGTGGCCGCGGTCGCGGCCCAGGCCGGCGCGCGCCCCGAAAACGTCCGGGTGGTGGGGGTCGGGGCGCCCGGGCCGCTCGACCCGCAGACCGGAATCGTGCACCAGGCGCCTAACCTGGGTTGGAAAGAGGCGCCCCTGCGAGCCGACCTGGAGGCACGCCTCGGACTCCCGGTGCGCCTGGAGAACGACGCCAACCTCGGCGCCCTGGGCGAGTACGCCTTCGGCGCCGGCCGGGGCGGCACCGAACTGGTGTACGTCACTGTTAGCACCGGGATCGGCGGCGGGCTCATCCTGAGAGGGGAGATTTACGGGGGTGCGGGCGGCGGGGCGGGCGAGATCGGGCACATCACCGTGGTGCCGGGCGGCCCGCGCTGCCGCTGCGGGAGCCGGGGGTGTCTGGAGGCGGTGGCCTCCGGAACGGCGATCGCGCTCCGGGCCCGGGAATTGCTGGACGGGGGTGCGGGCGGCGGTGCCGGTGCGCCTGCCGGAACCGGCGGTACCCGCGTCCGCCCCGGAGCCGGCATGCTGGCCCTGGCGGGCGGGGCGGCGGAAGCGATTACGGCCGCAACCGTGGCCCGCGCGGCCGAAGCGGGCGACCCGGAAGCGCGCGCCATCCTAGACGAGGCGGCCTGGCACCTGGGGACCGGGCTGGCCGCCGTAGTCAACCTGCTCAATCCGGGCCTGGTAGTGCTGGGCGGCGGGGTGATGCGAAGCGGCCGGCTGCTTTGGGAGCGGATGGACACCTCCCTGCGGGAGCAGGCCCTGGAGGCGGCCTACCGGCAGGTGCGACTGGTGCCGGGCGCGCTGGGCGCGCGGGCGGGCGCGCTGGGCGCGGTCGCCCTGGCCCTGCGCGGCAGGTGAACCGGAGGATGTTGCGGCGATACAGCCGGAATGATTCTGAGTGACTTCGGCGGACACCTTTCGGAGGAGTCGCTTACGACGATTCATCGTCGCTCATGCGGGAATGAAAGTGTTTATTCCAGATTATATTTTCAGAGAAGACAACCATGCCGCCTGCGGCACCATCAGACGGCTTGGGCGGGCCTGCGCTGAGGACGTGCTCGAAGTGGGCCCCGAAACCCACCGGATCGAGCCAAGTCAGAGGAGTCGGAGGAGTCGCTCACGACGATTCATCGTCGCTCATGCGGGAATGAAAGTGTTTATCGAGGGGATTTTCAGGGTAGGTTCCGACATTCCAGAAAGGTTGGAGTTGAAGGCAAGGAGATCTGATAGGCAAGTGTTCCGTAAGTTATTGTCCTGACCGTCCTGATCCTTAACTTTAAGGAGGGTGATATGGTGAGTGGTGTGTTGGACAGTGCAAGGGAATTGGGAGCACTGGATTCCACGGGGATGTTCGAGGCGGCCTGGAACCTGCCCGAACAATGTGAGCAAGCCTGGTCCCTGGCCGGGGAAACGCCCCTGCCCGAAGTGACGGACTGGCGGCAGATCCTGGTGACCGGTGTCGGGGGTTCGGCCATCGGCGGGGACCTCTTGCGGGTGTTTGCCGCCGGCAAGCTGCACCTCCCGGTGCTGGTCAACCGGGACTACACGCTGCCGTGGTACGTCAACCAGGACACCCTGGTCTTCGCGGTCAGCTATTCCGGGAACACCGAGGAGACCTTGAGCGCCTACGATGCCGCTCGGGAGCGGGGGGCGTCCGTGGTGGCGGTCACCACCGGCGGGCAACTGGGGGATAAAGCCGCCGCCGATGGTCAAACGGTGATCCGCGTGCCGGCCGGCATCGCCCCGCGCGCGGCGACCGGGCACCTTTTTATCCCGATGGTGGCCGTGCTTGAGCGGCTGGGGTTTTTCGCCGGGATGCGGGCCGAGGTCGAAGGCCTTTCCGTGCACCTGCGGGAACTCCGCGACCGGTACGGCCCCCGGACGCCGACCCGCGAAAACCCGGCCAAGCAACTAGCCTTGAACCTTCAGGACCGGCTGCCCGTGATCTGGGGCGCCTCGGGCACCACCGAGGTGGTCGCCCAGCGCTGGAAGGGGCAGCTCAACGAGAACGCCAAGGCGCCCGCCTACTGGAACGTGTTTCCCGAGCTCAACCACAACGAGGTGGTCGGATTTGAACAGCCCGGAGACCTCCTGGGCCGGATTTGGCTCATCATCCTAAAAGACGACGCCGATCACCCACGGGTGCGGCTCCGCATGAAGATTACCCGGGAAATGGTCAGGAAGACGGCCGGCCTGACCGAGGTTCACGCCTCCGGCCCCACTGAGTCGGCCCGGCTCTATTCGTTGATTTATCTGGGAGATTACGCTAGCATGTATGTGGCGGCACTGGCCGGGATCGACCCCGGTCCGGTGCGGGTGATCGACCACCTCAAAAACGAACTGGCCAAACACGAATAGACCCGGGGTGTGATGAATCATGGCGGGGACCAGGCTCCTGATTGTCACCGGTCTGTCCGGAGCGGGCAAGACCCAGGCCGTACGGTGTCTGGAGGACCTGGGGTTCTTTTGTGTCGACAATCTGCCCCCAAAGCTGATACCTAAGTTTGCCGAGCTTTGCGCCCAAACCACCGGAAAGATAGAGCGGATCGCGCTGGTGGTCGACGTCCGGGGAGGGGAGTTCTTCGCCACCGTCCTTGACGTGTTGAACGACCTCAAAGACCAGAGTCTCCGTTATGAAATCCTCTACCTGGAGGCCTCAAACGAGACCTTGGTGCGCCGCTTCAAGGAGTCCAGGCGCCCGCACCCGTTGAGCACCTCGGGGGAGATCGTGGAAGGGATTGAGGCCGAACGGCTGGCGCTGCGGGAACTGCGCGGACTGGCCCACAAGATCATCGACACCTCCAATTTCTCCGTGGCCCAGCTCAAGCAAGAGATAGCCAACCTCTACGGTGGCAATGGAGACCGGGAGCGTTTGGCGATCACCGCCGTTTCTTTCGGCTACAAGTACGGAATTCCCCTGGACGCCGACCTGGTCATCGATGTCCGGTTTCTGCCCAACCCCCATTACGAACCCCAACTCCAGCCCCTGACCGGGCTCGAAGAGGCGGTAAAAGACTACGTCTTCGAAGCGCCCATCACCGGCGAGTTTCTTTCCCACCTGCAAAACCTGTTCGATTTCTTGATCCCGCAATATATCCGGGAGGGCAAGACCACGCTGACGTTGGCCATCGGGTGCACGGGCGGCAAGCACCGGTCGGTGGTGCTGGCCAACTGGCTCGGAGAACAACTGCGGGAGCGCAACCACCGGATCGTCGTCCGGCACCGTGACCTGGGCCGGGACACTGCCGGCGCAAATTAATAGGCACATATGTTTTAATCAGGGAATAGATTCACACAAAAAGACCTTTTAGGGAAGTTTTAGGTCAGCACTATTTATGATTGTGCTATAATAAATAGCAAACAGCGGGAGGCAGGGCTGGCCTGTGTCGTTTTCGGCCTACACCAAGGACGAACTGGCCCGGATCGAAGGGTTGCCGTCTTGCTGCCGGCTGGCCGAATTGGCGGCGCTGGTCAAGCTTAACGGCCGCCTGGTCCGCGGACCGGGGGAGCTGCTGGTCACGACGGAAAATGCGGCGATCGCCCGCAAAGTCTTCAAGGCGTTGAAGACGCAGTTCAAACTTGCCGCCCGGGTGGAAATCCGCCGCAAGCCACGGCTGAAGAAGAACAACGAGTATTTGGTGCGCATCGGCCGCCAGGACGGCCTGGGTCCCGCCCTGGTGGAGACGGGCCTGTTCACTGCTTCCCTAAGGGTCAGACCCGGTCTGAGGCGGGACCTGGTGGGCCGGGAATGCTGCCGGCGGTCCTACCTCCGGGGGGCGTTCCTGGCCCGCGGCTCGGTTTCCAGTCCCCGGGGGGCCTACCATCTGGAAATCGCCGTCGGGGACGAGCGCCTGGCAGCGGACCTGTCGGGCTTGATGCGCAAGGTTGGCCTGGAGGGGCGTTTTTCCCCGCGCAAACGGGGCTGGGTCGTCTACCTCAAGGGCGGCGAGCAGGTGGCCGACGCGCTCAAGCTCATGGGAGCGCACACGGCCCTGCTTGATTTTGAAAACACCCGCGTTTACAAGGATATGCGCAACCGGGTGAACCGGCTGGTGAACTGTGACACGGCCAACCTGGGCAAGACGGTTTCGGCCGGAATGCGCCAGGAGGAACACATCCGGCTGGTGGTGCAGCGGTTGGGCCTGGAGAACCTCTCCCCACCGCTCCGCCAGGTGGCCCGGCTGCGCCTGCAGTATCCGGAAGTCAGCCTGCGCGAACTGGGTGAGTTGGCCCAGCCTCCCTTGAGCAAGTCGTGCGTCAACCATCGCCTGCGGAGGCTGGAACACATCGCCGGGCAGATCCTGGGTTCCAAGACCCGGAACTGAGCCGGGTGAATTGCATACGGGGGTTACCATCCGCTGCCCGGCCTGTTATAATGTGGCCAATCGTCTTCGGCCGGTTAGACGGAACGGGAACAACTCATACTAGGGGAGGAGTACGGCTGATGAAGGTGAGACTGGGTATCAACGGGTTCGGCCGGATCGGGAAGCTGGTGATGCGCGCGGCCCTGGCCCGTGAAGACGTCGAGGTGGCGGCGGTCAATCACAGGTCGCGGCGGCTCGCCGCAACGCCCGCATACGCGGAATCCCTGCTGTACAGCCTCCGCCACGATTCGGTTCACGGCCGGTTTCAAGATGAAGTGAGCGCCCTCGGCGACGTGTTTCTGTTCCGGGGCCGGGAAATCAAGGTCCTTGCGGAAGCGGACCCATCGGCTCTCCCGTGGGCCGACCTGGGAGCAGACATCGTGGTCGAGTCGACCGGGGTATTGAAGGACGCCGCCCGGGCCGGGGGCCACCTCCGGGCCGGAGGCCGGAAGGTGATCGTCACCGCGCCGGCGGCCGACGCGGACCTGATGGTGGTGATGGGCGTAAACCACCACCTGTACGACCCGGAAAGGCACCACATCCTCTCCAATGCTTCCTGCACCACCAACTGCCTGGCTCCGGTCGCCAAGGTGCTGCACGAGCAGTTTGGGATCCGCAAGGCGCTGATGAACACGGTGCACGCGTACACCAACGGCCAGCAGTTGCTCGACATGCCCTATCGGGACCCCCGCCGGGGCCGGGCGGCCGCCCTGTCCATCGTCCCCACGACCACCGGCGCGGCCATGGCGGTGGGCGGGATACTGCCCGAGCTTGAGGGCCGGATCAACGGCTTCGCCCTGCGGGTTCCGGTGCCGAACGTGTCGGTGGTCGACCTGGTGGCCGAACTCGAACGGGAGGCCGCCGAGGAAGAAGTCAACGCCGCCCTGCGGGAAGCGGCCGCGGGCGAACTCAAAGGCGTGCTGGCCTTTGAAGATACCCCCCTGGTTTCGGTCGACTACATCGGGGACCCGCATTCCGCCACCATTGACGGCCCCTCAACCATGGTCCTGGGCGGGAATCTGGTCCGGGTGGTGGCCTGGTACGACAACGAGTGGGGTTATTCCTGCCGGGTGGTGGACCTGGCCGCCTACATCGCGTCCAGGGGATTTCCGGAATCGGCATAACCCCGCCGACTGCGGAGGGAGAAACGTTTGCACAAGAAAACGATACGGGACGTGGACGTCGGTGGAAAACGGGTCTTTGTGCGCGTGGACTTCAACGTCCCCTTCAACGAACAGGGTAAGGTGGCCGACGACACCAGGATCCGCGCGTGTCTGCCCACGATCGAGTACCTGCTCGCCGGCGGGGCGGCCGTAATTCTGGCCTCGCACCTGGGCCGGCCCAAAGGAAGACCCGACGGCCGTTTCAGCCTGCGGCCGGTGGCCGAAAGACTCGGCACGCTGACCGGACGGCCGGTGCGCTTCGCCGGGGAGGCCGTGGGTCCGGAGACGGAAGCCGCCGCCCGGGAACTGGCTGCGGGTGACATCATGCTGCTGGAGAACGTCCGCTTCTACCCCGAAGAGGAACAAAACGACCCTGAATTTGCCTCCCGCCTGGCGGCCCTGGCCGACCTCTACGTCAACGACGCCTTCGGAACCGCCCATCGCGCCCACGCTTCCACCGCCGGCATCGCCGCCCACCTTCCGGCTGTGGCCGGTTTGCTCCTGGAGAGAGAACTGGATATTCTGGGGCGGTTGTTGGCCGCTCCGGAACGCCCGTTCGTGGCTGTCATCGGGGGCGCGAAGATTTCGGACAAGATCGGGGTTCTGGAGCGCCTCATCGAGAAGGCCGACTACCTCCTGATCGGCGGCGGAATGGCGAACACGTTTCTGGCCGCCCAGGGTCACAATCTCCAGGCTTCCCTGTTCGAGGCCGACCGGCTCGATACGGCCAGGGCGCTGTTGGCCAAGGCCGGCCGGGGGGAGCGGATCACGTTGCCGATCGACCTGGTGGTGGCACCCGACCGGGAGCAGCCTGAGAAAAGGGTGACCGTGGATGTGGAGAGCATCCCCGTCGGCTGGGCGGCTTTTGACCTGGGTTCCGGCACTGTGCGCCTGTACGCCAACCGGCTCCGGCCGGCCCGCACCATTTTCTGGAACGGTCCGGTCGGCCTTTTCGAGGTGCCCGGGTTCGACCGCGGCACGCTGGATTTGGCCCGGGTGATCGCCGCCGCCGAAGCGACCACGATCGTCGGCGGGGGAGATACCGTCGCGGCCGTCAAACAGGCGGGGGTGCTCGACCGGGTGGACCACGTGTCCACCGGCGGGGGCGCCTCGCTGAAATTGCTGGCGGGCCGGGAACTCCCCGGGGTGGCGGTCCTGCAGGACCGGTAGGGAGGGGGAATCAAAGCTTTGCGCAAGCCGATTATCGCCGGTAACTGGAAGATGTACAAGACGCCGTCGGAGGCCGTGGAATTCGTGCGGCGGCTGCAAGACGCGAGTGCCGGCGTTCACAACGTGGAAATCGTGATTGCCCCGCCGTTTCCGGCCCTGGTGCCGGTGGCCGGGGTGTTGGCCGGGTCGCCCATCGGCTTGGCCGCCCAGAACATGTTCTGGGAAACCGAGGGGGCTTTTACCGGTGAGGTTTCGCCGGTGATGCTCGCGGAGATCGGCTGCCGCTACGTAATCCTCGGCCACTCCGAGCGGCGGCAGTATTTCGGGGAGACCGACGCGAACGTGAACCGCAAAGCCCGGGCGGCGCTTTCCCGGGGGCTGGTCCCGATCGTCTGCGTGGGGGAGTCCCTGGAGGAGCGCGAAGCGGGCCGGACAAAAGAAGTGGTCACCGCCCAGGTCCAGGGGTGCCTGGCCGGATTGCCGGCCGACGCGGTGGCCGGGTTGGTCATCGCCTACGAACCGGTGTGGGCGATCGGCACGGGCCGGACCGCCGGCCCGGCGGACACCCAGGATGTAAACGCCCGCATCCGCGTCCTGGTGGGCGAACTATTCGGCCGGGAGGCGGCCGACCAGGTCCGCATCCAGTACGGGGGCAGCGTGAAGCCGGAAAACACCGGCGCCCTGATGTCCCAGCCGGACATCGACGGGGCCCTGGTGGGGGGGGCGAGCCTGAAGGTCGAGAGTTTCGCCGGTATCATCCGGGAGACCGGGGGGGTGGTGGGGGGTTGAACCGCAACACGCCGCTGGTCCTGGTGATTCTGGACGGTTGGGGCCTGGGGGACCGGGTGGAGGGGAACGCCATCGCCCTGGCCGACACTCCCAACTGGGAACGGTACCTGAGCAACTGGCCCCACACCGTGCTCAAGTGCGCGGGCGAGGAGGTGGGGCTTCCCCCCGGCCAGATGGGGAACTCCGAGGTCGGGCACCTGAACCTCGGGGCCGGCCGGATCGTCTACCAGGATCTGACTCGAATCACCCGTGCCGTCAGGGACGGGAGTTTTTTTGAAAATGGAGTCCTGATCACGAGTATTGAGGCTTCGCGCGGAAACGGCGGCACCCTGCACCTGATGGGGCTTTTGTCCGACGGCGGCGTGCACAGCCATATCAGCCACCTGTTCGCCCTGCTGGAGATGGCCGGGCGGCTGGATCAGCGTTCCGTATACGTGCACGCTTTCCTGGACGGCCGCGACGTACCTCCGGCGAACGCCCTGGAGTACATCGCCGCGTTGGAGGAGAAGCTGAAGACGCTCGGCTTCGGGGCGGTGGCCTCGGTAATGGGACGGTACTACGCCATGGACCGGGACCGGCGCTGGGAGCGCACGGCCCGGGCCTACCGGGCCATGGTCCAGGGCCGGGGCTTTCAGGCTTCTTCGGCCCGGCAGGCCGTGGAACAGGGCTACGAGCGGGGGGAAACCGACGAGTTTATCCAGCCGACCGTCATTGTCCGGGACGACCGGCCGGTCGGACTGGTGCGCGACGGGGACGCGCTGGTTTTTTTCAACTTCCGGCCGGACCGGGCCCGCCAGATCACCAGGTCCTTCACGGACGCCGAATTCGGCGGTTTCGACCGCGGTCCGGCGCCCGTCTTTCCGGACTTCGTGTGCCTCACGCAGTACGACCGGACCATCGAAGCGCCGGTCGCTTTCGGTCCTCAGGAACTGCCCAACACCCTGGGAAACGTCCTGAGTCGGCACGGCCTCCGCCAGCTCCGCCTGGCCGAGACCGAAAAATACGCGCACGTCACTTTCTTTTTCAACGGGGGCGTGGAAAAGTGCGACCCCGGGGAAGACCGGCTCCTGATCCCTTCCCCGAAAGTGCCCACTTACGATTTGAAACCGGAAATGAGTGCCAGGGAGGTAACGGATACTTTGCTGGCGAATATGGAAAAATACGACGTAATCATTGTGAATTACGCCAATCCCGACATGGTTGGGCACACCGGAGACCTTTCGGCCACTGTCAAGGCCGTCGAGGCGGTGGACGAATGCCTGGGCCGGGTCGTGGAGGCGGTGCTGGCCAAGGCCGGGACGGTGCTTGTGGTGGGGGATCACGGCAAGGCCGAGCACATGTGCGACGCCGAAGGCTGTCCCCTTACGGCTCATACCTGTAACCCGGTGCCGCTGCTGATCATCGGCGGGGCGGCGGCGGGCCGGTCCCTGCGGCCGGGCGGCTTACAGGACGTGGCCCCCACAATTCTGGACTTGCTGGGGTTGCCCAAGCCGGTGGAAATGACGGGCACCTCCCTCCTCTCCCAGGGGAGAGGAATCCAGAATCCAGAATTCAGAAGTGGTGAAGACAAAGAACGGTGAGTCAAAGAACTAATATCTGTTCGTTCGGAAGCTTTAGGGAGCGCACGCATCGTGGATCGCGTTTCTGGGGAGCAACCGAGCCCGTGAATTGAAAGAAGCCTTTTGTTGCTCGGATGCGCATTCTGGATTCTATATTCTTGCTCCTAAGAGGGGCCTGACCCCTTTCCGGGGTTTTCATTCTGGATTCTAGATTCTGATTGCTATATTCTTAACCCCTTTAAGGAGGTCTTCCCTGTGTCCACTTTCATCTCCGACGTCTTTGCCCGGGAGATCCTTGATTCGCGCGGCAACCCCACCGTCGAGGTCGATGTCATCCTCGACGACGGCACCCTGGGCCGGGCGGCCGTACCGTCGGGCGCGTCCACGGGGACCTTCGAAGCGGTCGAGCTGCGCGACGGGGATATGCACCGCTTCCTCGGCCGGGGCGTCAGCCGGGCGGTGGCGAACGTCAACGCCATCATCGCCCCCGAGATCACCGGCGTCGACGCGACCGGCCAGGTGGCCATCGACACCATCCTGATCGAGCTTGACGGCACCGAGAACAAGAGCAAGCTCGGGGCCAACGCGATTTTGGGGGTCTCGCTGGCGGTCTGCAAGGCCGCCGCCAACGGGGTCGGTCTGCCCCTGTACCGCTATCTGGGCGGGACCTACGCCCGTGAGCTGCCGGTGCCGCTTCTGAACATCCTCAACGGGGGGCGGCACGCCGACAACAACCTGGACCTCCAGGAGTTCATGGTCGTGCCGGTGGGCGCGTCGTCCTTTGCGGGCGCCCTACGCTGCGGAGTGGAAGTGTACCACGCCCTGAAGAAGGTTTTGAAATCCCGGGGTTTGGGCACCACAGTGGGAGACGAGGGCGGTTTCGCCCCGTTCCTGGAGTCACATGCCCAGGCGCTGGACCTGATCATGGAGGCGGTCCGGGCCGCCGGCTACCGCCCCGGGGAGGACGTAATGCTGGCCCTGGACGCGGCCGCCAGCGAGTTCTTCCGGGACGGCCGATACCACCTGGCCGGGGAAAACCGGACACTTACCGCCTCCGAGCTGATCGGCTACTACGAGGACCTGGTTCAAAACTACCCGGTCATCTCCATCGAGGACGGACTGGCCGAAGAAGATTGGGAAGGCTGGCGGGAACTCACGGAGCGTTTGGGCGGCCGGGTGCAGCTCGTGGGGGACGACCTGTTTGTAACGAATCCCCAGCGGCTGGAAAGAGGAATTGTATCGAAAACGGCAAATTCTATACTGATAAAAGTAAACCAGATCGGTACGGTGTCCGAGACCCTGGAAACTATCAACCGGGCCCGGAGAGCCGGCTACACCGCCGTCATTTCGCACCGCTCCGGCGAGACCGAGGACGTAACCATCGCGGACCTGGCGGTGGCCACCGGGGTGGGGCAGATCAAGACCGGCGCCCCGTGCCGGACGGAACGGGTGGCCAAGTACAACCGTCTGCTGCGGATCGAAGAGGAATTGGGTGAGGTCGCCGTATTTCGGGGCCGGAGGTATTTCTCCAACCTCTAGTGGCGTAAATGGGCGCCGTTTCTGGAATTCCTGCTATTTTGACGTTGCAGGTGTATGAGGGCCATGCTATAATATTCATCGGTATTGTAAGGAGTTGTTTGCCATGTTGCTCAAAAGCATCGTAATGGGCCTGCACGCCCTGATCGCCCTCGGGCTGATCGCCGTAATCCTCTTGCAGTCCGGTAAGAGCGCCGGCCTTTCCGGGGCCATCGCCGGAGGCGCCGAGACCTTTTTTGGCAAAAAGAAGGGTTTGGACCAGTTCTTTGGCAAAGTAACCATTGTTTTGGCTGTTGTTTTCGGTCTTTTGTCCATCATCCTGACCGTGTGGAACTAACAGCTTTTTTGGCCCTTTGCCGACTAGTTAATGGGGGGTGGTTGATGCTGGAGATGGTGAGAGGCTCCGGTAATCTTCTGCAATAAATTGTTTGATGGAGGTGGATTTGTTACATGGATGTGAACCTGATTCCGTGGATCGGCATCGGGGCGGCGGTTCTGGCCATTCTGTTCGCCCTTTACCTGACCAGTTGGATCATGGGCCGTCCGGCAGGCACGGAAAAGATGCAGGCGATCTCCAAGGCCGTCCAGGAAGGAGCGATGGCGTACCTGGCCCGGCAGTACAAGACCATTGCCATGGTCGGCGTGATCGTGGCGATCGCCCTGTATTTCGCTCTCGACTGGCAGACCGCGTTTGCGTTTGTCGTGGGCGCCTTCTTCTCCGGTCTTTGCGGCTTCATCGGCATGAACGTATCTACTCGCAGCAACGCCCGCGTGGCGGAAGCGGCGAAACAAGGGTTGGCCTACGGCCTGAACGTGTCCTTCAAAGCCGGCGCGGTTACGGGGATGATGTGCGTCGGTCTTGCACTGCTGGGTGTGTCCGGTATCTTCCTCCTCTTTTACGATCCCAATAATATCTCGCACACGGTGCACGTTCTGGTCGGCCTCGGCTTCGGCGGCAGCCTGATCGCCCTCTTCGCCCGGATCGGCGGCGGCATTTTCACCAAGAGCGCCGACGTGGGTGCGGACCTGGTGGGTAAGGTCGAAGCCGGCATTCCTGAAGACGACCCGCGGAACCCGGCGACCATCGCCGACAACGTCGGTGACAACGTCGGTGACTGCGCCGGCATGGCCGCCGACCTGTTCGAGACCTACGCGGTGACGGCGGTCGGCGCGATGCTGCTCGGTTACCTGATCTTCGGCGGCGCGCTCGAATACATTCTGTACCCGGTGGCGCTGGGCGCGGTGGCGATCGTCGCTTCCATCGTCGGCGTGTTCTTCGTGCGCCTGGGTGGCAGCACCAACATCATGAGCGCGCTGTACAAGGGCGTCTGGGTGTCGGCGATCCTGGCCCTGATCGGTTTCTACCCGATCACCACGGCGATGCTGGGCGGCCTGACCATGTTTTACGCCGCCATAGTCGGTGTAGTGGCTACAGTACTGATCATGTACATTACCGACTACTATACGGCCAAGAACTACCGGCCGGTCCGTTCCATCGCGCACGCCTCCCAGTCCGGGCACGGCACCAACATCATCACCGGTCTTTCGGTCGGCATGGAGTCCGCCATTCCCCCGACCCTGATGATTGTGGCGGGCATCCTGGCGGCTTACTACGTCGGCGGCGGCGGTGGTGAGGGTCTGTACGCCATCGGCATCGCCTCCATGGCCATGCTCTCCATGTGCGGTATGATCGTGGCCCTCGACTCCTACGGTCCGGTCACCGACAACGCGGGTGGCATCGCCGAAATGGCCGACCTGCCTCCCGAAGTCCGCCACGTGACCGACGCCCTGGACGCCGTCGGCAACACCACCAAGGCGGTCACCAAGGGTTACGCCATCGGTTCGGCGGCCCTGGCGGCCATCGTGCTCTTCGCGGACTACGTGAACGCGCTGAAGAAAGCGGCCGCCGAAGCCGGTGCGGCCGCGGAATACGTCTTCAAGCTGGATGACCCGCTGGTGCTGGCCGGTCTCTTTATCGGCGGCGCGGTGGTGTTCATGTTCTCCTCGCTGGCCAACGGCGCGGTGGGCCGCGCGGCCTTCTCCGTGGTGGAAGAGGTGCGGCGCCAGTTCCGGGAAATCCCCGGCATCATGGAAGGCACCGCGAAGCCGGAGTACGGCAAGTGCGTGGACATCGTCACCAAGCGCGCCCTGAAGGAAATGGTGGTCCCGGGCCTGATCCCGGTCGTCACCACCCTGCTGGTCGGCTTCATCCTCGGCCCGCTGGCCCTGGGCGGCGTGCTGATCGGCGTGATCGTGGTGGGCATTTACATGGCCTGCTTCCAGAATAACGCCGGCGGCGCCTGGGACAACGCCAAGAAGTGGATTGAGGAAGGCATGTACGGCGGCAAGGGCAGCGAGGCCCACAAGGCCGCGGTCACCGGCGACACCGTGGGCGACCCGCTGAAGGACACCGCGGGCCCGGCGGTCAACCCGGTCATCAAGGTCGTGAACGTGGTGGCCCTGCTCATGGTTCCGCTGATCTTCCACATCGTCCGGTAATCACGCCCCTTTAAAAGGCGGCACGCAACGAAAGCCCCCGCGCACAAGTGCGGGGGCTTTTCAATGGTGCCTTGCGGCTATACGTACCGGTGCACGCGCCGACGGAAGGCCTACAGGGCACCTGCCAGCCGCGTGCAACCATACGTACCGGTGCAGGCGCCGGCGGAAGTGCAGGTTCAGCGCCTACAGGATTCGGCCGTGCGGGCGGGGCCGCCGGCCGAGGCGGCGCACAATCGGTGTCAATTGTGTTTTTCGTAACAAAGCCATTGCCTTTATTCCATCTCCATGCTATGCTATATGCAACATGCACATAGTAGAAAAACGGGGGGATTTTGGCCGGCCACGGGCTTGCTTCGCCGGGCTTTTGTTTCCACGCCGGGCGTCTAGCCGGTCAAGCCGTCTGACGGCCTGACGTCGTGGACTAGTCAAAAGACCAGTTAGTGGAAAGACGTGTTGTTTTGACACTGAAAAGCTCCACTCGGTAAAGGGGGTGGGTGACGTGTTCTTCCCGGTAGCCGGAATTGAGGTGGCACCGTGGATCCCTTTTTTGGCCGGTTTCGCGGTGGCCTTCGTCTGCAGCATGGGCGGCGTGTCCGGCGCCTTCCTGCTGCTGCCGCTCCAGGTAAGCGTGCTCGGATTCACCACGCCTGCGGTCAGCGCCACCAACCACCTTTTCAACGTTGTGGCCATTCCCAGCGGGGTATACCGCTACATCCGGGAAGGGCGCATGGTCTGGCCCCTGACCTGGATGGTGGTTGTGGGCACCCTTCCCGGAGTGTTCCTGGGGGTGTTCGCGCGGGTGCACTACTTGCCGGACCCGGCCGCTTTCAAGTTCTTCGCCGGACTGGTACTTTTGTATATCGGCCTCGTGATGGCGAGATCCCTGATCAAGAAACAAGCCCCCGGCGCCGGGGCGAAGTCCGTGGAACGCCGGTTTCAGGAACTGGTCAGCGAGTTCCGCAAAACGGCGGCGGCCGTTCAGGAGGAAGGCAAGGCGGCTCTGCCCCGGACCGAGGTGAAGCAGTTCAGCCTGACCAGAATGGAATATTCTTTCTACGGCGAGTCTTTTGCGGTCAACCCCGTGATCATGATTTCTGTTTCCGCGCTGGTGGGCATTGTGGGCGGGATCTACGGCATCGGCGGCGGGGCGATCATCGCGCCGATCTTCGTGGCCATGTTTCACCTGCCGGTGTACACCATCGCCGGGGCGACTCTGATGGGCACCTTTCTCACGTCCTTGACGGCGGTTGTGTTTTACCAGGCCGTTGCTCCGTTTTACCCTCACTTGGGGATAGCGCCGGACTGGCTGCTCGGTGTCCTTTTCGGGTTCGGCGGCATGGTGGGAATGTACCTCGGGGCCAGGACCCAGAAATTCGTCCCGTCCAACGTCATCAAGTGGCTGCTGGCTTTTATCATCACGTTCACCGGGTTAAGCTACGTCGTGCAGTTCCTCTTCTAGCTAGTAGGGAACGAGGCCCGACTCCTCAAGGATTTGTTGACCGGCGCGGCTGATGAGCAGCTCCAGGAAAGCTTCCGCCAGTTCCCGGTTGCGGGCCTGTTTGGTACAGCCGGCCGCAAACTCCACCGGGGCGCCGTGCAACATTGTGCGCAGGCCGGTGAGCGGGCTGTCCAACTCCACCGACACCTGTGCATAGTGGCCGGCATAGGCGGGGTTGGACAAATTGATCCGCTCGGGCAGGCGCAGGAAACGCAAGCTCTCCTGCCGGGCGACACTCCGGTACTGGAACCCGTAGTCCAGGCGCCCTTCCCGGATCGCCGGGGTCAGGTCGACCGATTTAGCGTAAATAAACTCCGGGCGGCACTTGTCGTTCAGCCGGCCAAACAGGCCGGGGCGGCCGTAGTGCTGCTCGGCCAACCGCCACAGCATCAGGGTCCGGTAGCCGGCGGGGTCCAGGTTGTGGTCGGAACGGCCGAAGGTCACCTCCGGCTCCAGCAGGACGTCCATCCAGTTGTCCGGGTTGATGTGGCGGCTGTGCCGGGACAGGTCGTCGAAAGTAATCACCATCTGGTCGATGGCGAAGACAAAGTAACGCTGGACCAACCGGGGCACCAGCAGCTTTTCGAAGAGCATCGGATCGGCCAGGGCGACGACGTCCGCGTGGCGGCCCTCCAGGAGGCGGCGGGCACACGCCAGCGAACCGGCGGCCTCCAGGCGGATCTCGGCCCGCGGGTGCTTCTGCCCGAAGAGGCGCGCGCACTCCCGGAGCGGATGGCGCAAGGCGCCCGCGTGGAGAATGGTCAGTGACTGCTCGGGTTTGGGCAGCATCAGTCTCCCTCTTTCCCGTTTCCCGCCGGTCCGTCCGGAAACAGCTCCCGGTACCGGCCCAGAAACTCCTCTATTTTCGCTTTCTTCTCCCGCAGCAGGTGGGCGAGCAGGTGCAGGGCCGCCTCACCCGCCGGGGTCAGGTGGTAAAGCCGGCGGGCGGGGCCTGACAACCCGGCCTCCCAGCGGGAGGTCACCAGGTCTTCCTCCTCCATCCGGCGCAGGTTCCGGTAAATGGTGGCCGGGTCCGCCTCGCTTTCTGCCAGTCCCAGCTCGTTCAAGGACTGAATCAGCTCGTAGCCGTGCGCCGGCTTGCGGTGCAGGAGGAAAAGCAGGCAGGACCAGGTTAGTTTTTCGGTGTGGGCCTGCAGGAGGGCGAGTTCGTCCTCCTGCGGGCGGTTTAGTCCGGCGTTCATCGTTTTAAAGACGCTCCCTTAAAGAAGCCCTTGTCATAGAAATACCACAGAAAGGCGCCGGGGACAACAAAAAACCGGGGTGCTGACTAACGGATCGGATGGCGGGGTGAGCAGTCGACGAAGCGAAGTGCCGGGACCTTGACCCAGTGTTTTTTCGTATGCAAAAAAAACAGGCGCACGTTGCGAGACGGACCCCGGTCACCCCGGCGTCGAGGGCGGCTCGGCGGCGGTCCTTAAAAGCTGAATTACGCCGTAGTGTTGATCTCTTGAACGCGATTAACCACCTGCATCAGCCGGGCTTCATCAAAAGGCTTAACGATAAAGTCTATCGCGCCGTTCCGGACTGCTTGAAGAACGTTGGTTGTGTCGGCCAAAGCCGTCAGGATTACCACTTTTGCCTTTGGCTCAGCCGCGGTTATCACTTTGGTGGCGTCCAGACCGTTTATGTGCGGCATTGCAATGTCCATGAAGACGAGATCCGGGCGGAGTTTCCAGAAGCTATTCAAAGCGTCCACCCCGTTTGCGACCTCGAAGACATTGTGACCGTAACCCTGCAAAATGCCCACAATAGCCTTCCGCGCAAATAGCGAATCTTCCGCCACTAGAATCTGCAAAACGCACTCCCTCCTAAAAGCAAATAATAAATAATGCAGGATCTTTCCAGGGCGAAACAACAAGGTAAGTCACGCCCATCAAAAGCTCTTTACTATGGTTTTAGCAGTTTTTGAGCGCCTGTCCCGCACGTAAACACTACCCGGTAGTGCCTTGGCGCGTTTCTTCAACTGAGCGGCGGTCTCGGCCAGTGACCGGTAGTCCTCATGGTCTTGACAGTCAACAATGGCCAGAGAAACTGACGTCAGGGGCAACCATTCCTGCCGCCCGGCCCGGTTGTAACCGTAAAACGCCCCCCTGGCCCGCTCCTCGGAAGAAAAGCAGCTCCCGACCAAGCGGTCGAACAGCCCCACAGTCTTCCGGCTGATTCGCTCCGCGCATTCCGGCTTGGTAATCACGATCAGATCATCGCCGCCGATGTGCCCGGCAAAGTCTTCTTCCGTACCATATTTTTTGGCACTGTGTAAAAGCACTTTGGACAAGAGCATAATCATTTGGTCGCCGTGTTCGAATCCGTAAATGTCGTTATAGGCCTTGAACCCATCCAGGTCGGCATAGATCACGCTACTGATCTGCCCGTGACGGGCTCTTCTGGAGAGTTCTTCCTCAATGGCCACGTTTCCGGGAAGGCCGGTCAGCGGATTAGCGCCCTTAGCCAGTTCAATCTGCATCCGGGTTACGGTATCGAGCAGCCGCTGGACCGGCACCACTCCAACCAGGACTCTGTTTTCATCCACAACCACCAGATCGTCATACAGCTTATCCTGGGCCCGGTTGACCGCCAACTCCGCCGCCCCCTCCAAACTGATATGGACCTCCAGGACCAACGGTGCGCGGTCCATCACGGCTGTTATCGGGCGCCGGTAATAGAGAGGCACCCCATACTGGGAACTCAGTGTTCGGTGGAGATTGTGCCGCATGACGAGTCCAACGGTCTCCTGTCCTCTAATCACCAAAAGGCCGCTGTTCGGTTGCTTGACGGCATCCAGCAGCTCTTTGGCTTTCGAAACCGGTGTTTCTTCGCCGACCACCAGCGCCGGTACGGTCAGGTCCCCGATGCACAAGTTGCGCCGCCGGCCGGCGAGATCCCCGGTTCTCTGCCGCCGGATGTAGGCGACCACGGCCTTTGTGGCCGCCGGCTTGGGAAATTCGGGGCGGGCCAAAAAATAGCCCTGCGCAAAGTGTGCCCCCTGTAACAGCAGGACATTGAGTTCATTCTGGGTCTCAACTCCCTCGGCAATGACCCGGCTGTTGATCTTGCCGGCCAGGCTGATCAGGGCGTTCACCACGGCCTGCCGGCTGGGGTTGCTGTCGATGTTCCGGACCAGGGACATGTCAATTTTGATGAAATCCGGGCGGATCTCGGCGATGGACTGCAGTCCGGAGAAACCGGCGCCGACATCGTCGATCGCAATGCGGTATCCTTGACTGCGATAGTGTTCCACCACCCGCTTGAAGAAGTGGTAATCTTTAATACTGTGCCGCTCGGTGATTTCAAATACGATGTTGTGGGGGGCCAGGCCGTATTTTTGTAACAACTGCAAGGTTTCACCCCTGACGAACTTCGGGTCGTTCATCGTACGGGGGTGAACATTCAGGAAAAGCTTTTGTTCCGGCCCTAAGCCGTTGATATTGCTGATCGCCTTTTCACGGCAGACTCTTTCGGTGGGAAACAACAACCCCACTTCTTCCGCAAAGCGGAAAATGATGTCCGGTCGGCTGAAGTGGCTGCCTTCCGGTCCACGGGTAAGTGCTTCCCACCCCAGTATTTCCCCGGACGACAGGGAGACAACCGGTTGGTATTGGATCTTCAGGTTCTTGTTCTCGATGATCTCCTCAAAATCCCTCTTGAGCCTCAGGGTGTCCAAGTCCACCGCCCCCTTGGCCACTCTCTGGGCCTCCCGAAGTGCGTTATACAGCTTTAGGTCCGGCTTCAGGTTGCCGCGTGGTTCAATCACGGAACAACCCAGGTGCAGTTCAAGTTCCGAGCCTACCAGTTCCACCAGCTTCGGGTTCAGTTCTTCCTTCAGGGACGAGCGCAGGGTTGCAGCCAGGTGCAAAAGGTACTCCTGTGAATGCACGTCTTCAAGCGCCACCAAGACCACGAAATCATCGGCCCATAAGTGTTCCACGGCTAAAATACCGGCTTCGGGCAACAATTCCGCTATTCTGTGCCGGAGGGCGTCTTCCAGCAAGAACAGGATCCGGGTAGCTATAATTGAACCTTGCAGCTGATGTATTTCATGAAATTTCACGATATCCAGGAAGATGACCCCGATCGGCCTGTCACCGGCAAGTACCCGTTTCAGCTTGTCCACCGGAGACGCCTGATTAATGGATCGGTTAAGAACAAGCATTCCCCGCGGGCGGTAGCGGAGCAGGTCGCCAACCAGCTGATAGATATTCCCGATCGCCGTGATCACTCGGCATCATCTCCAACAACCCGGCAGAAATTATCATGTCGTTATGGCGATTATCGCAGATGATTGTTAATTGTTTGTTGCGCCCAAATTAAAAAGTGAGGATAACCATTAGGGCCTATTCTAAGCGATTAGCCGGTTTTTGGGTTGTAACGGAGAACTGCCAATCAGCAGTAAGGGGGCTGCAAAACCCCGAAAAAACAGGAGTTTGCGAAATGCCCGGGTTTCGTGTAAAATTATAGAATCAATCCGCAATCTCGAGGTATCCTCGGAATCGTGGAATCGACCGTATCGGGGTCTGGTAGCTTGACGATCGACGAGACCACCCACATGTGTTTCGCCTGCAGTCCGATCAATCCCATCGGCCTAAAACTGGTTTTCGCGGATGAAGGTGACGCCTGTGTCACGCGGTTTGTGCCGGGGCCCGAACACCAGGGCTGGACCGGTCGCGTGCACGGTGGGATCGTCACCACCCTGCTCGACGAGGCCATGGCCCAGTTCCTGTACCGGCGGAAGGAAACGGCGGTGACCGCCGAACTGACGGTGCGGTTTCGCCTGCCGGTGCCGGTGGAGCGCGAACTCCTGGTGGAGGCCCGGCAGACCGGTGCGCGCGGGCGGCTGCTTATCCTGGAGGCCAAGGCCCGCCTCGTTGACGGGACGGTGGTGGCCACGGCCCAGGGGAAGTTCCTGCGGGTGCCGGCCCAAGTCCTGGGCTGACGGTGCTGGGCGATCCTGGGTGCCCCCGGTCGGCTTTTGCGGCCGTGGAACAGCCGCGGTCCGTGGCCGGGGAGGGTTAAGCCGGTTAGAAATCAGGAAATAACTAGTATGTGAGGCGAGCGTGCAGTGCCCCGAGCCAAGCTGAAACCGCTGTCCACGCGGAGCACGGAGTTCAGCCGGCGCTTTCCCAGCGCAGACATGGTGACCGAAGATAATGCCCCGGTCGAGCACACCGGAATCTAACTAAGGAACCAAGGAGGTTGAAGCTTGAAACGGGAAGAAGCGATGGTCTTGCTGAAAAAGAACCTGCCGAACAAGAATCTTCAAAAGCACTGCCTGGCCGCCGAAGCGGTGATGCGCCGCCTGGCCCGGCGGTTTGAAGAGGACGAGGAGTCGTGGGGGCTGACCGGACTGCTCCACGACATCGACTACGAAAAGACCAAGGACGAGCCGGAGCGTCACAGCATGGAGGGCGCCCGGATGCTTGCGGAGCTGGGACTGCCGCCGGAAGTCGTGTACGCGGTGAAAGTGCACAACGAGCGGCACGGCTTCCCCCGCGAGAGCTTGCTGGATAAGGCGCTCTACGCGGTGGACCCGCTGACCGGCTTCATTGTGGCCGGGGCGCTCATCCGTCCGGAAAAGAAACTGGCCGCCGTGGACGTGGCCTTCTTGACCAACCGGTTCAAGGAGAAGGCCTTCGCTCGGGGCGCCAACCGCGAACAAATAGAGACCTGCGCCGAACTGGGCCTGTCCCTGGAGGAATTCATCGAGCTGGGCCTGGAGGCGATGCAGGAAAAAGCCAAGGAGTTGGGTCTATAATAATGATGAATGAGAGAAATGACAGAGACGCAGTTTTAGAATACATGCGCAAGGACGCCTACCGGCCGATGACCGAGGACGAACTCCTCCGGGCCTTCGCCGTGAAAAAGACCGGCGCGCGCGCCTTCAAGAAGCTGCTCGGGGATATGGAGAGCGAGGGTTCGATCTACAAGACGCGGGCGGCCCGCTACGGCCTGCCCGAGAAGATGAATCTCACCGTCGGCAAGCTGCAGGGGCATCCCCGGGGCTTTGGTTTCGTGATTCCCGATAACCGGGAACACCCGGACGTGTTCATCAGCGCGTCGGCCCTAAACGGCGCGATGCACGGCGACCGGGTGGTGGCGCGGGTCACCCCCGGCCGGAACGGAAAAAAAGAGGGCGAAGTGATCAAGATCCTGCACCACGCCAACGAACGGGTGGTGGGGACCTTCCAGAAGAAACAGAACTACGGATTCGTGGTCTGCGACGAGCCCCGCCTGCCGCACGACGTGTTCATACCGCGGGGCCGGCTGAACGCGGCCCGTTCCGGAGACAAGGTGGTGGTCGCCCTCACCGCCTGGCCCGGCAAACGCCGCGCCCCGGAGGGCAAGATCGTGGAGGTGCTGGGGGCCGCGGACGAGCCGGGGATGGACATCCTGACGCTTTGCCGCCGGTACGGGCTGCCGGAAGATTTTCCGAAGCCGGCGCTAAAAGAAGCGGAACGGGTTCCGGAGACGGTCGGCGCGCGGGAGCTTGAGGGCCGGCGTGACCTGCGGGACAAGGCGGTCGTCACCATCGACGGCGAGGACGCCAAGGACCTGGACGACGCGGTGAGCCTGGAGTCCCTGCCCGGCGGGCTCTGCCAATTGGGGGTGCACATCGCCGATGTCGGGTATTACGTGCCCGAGGGGAGCGCCCTGGACCGCGAGGCCTACGCGCGGGGAACCAGTTTCTACCTGCCCGGCCGGGTCATCCCCATGCTTCCCGAACGGCTCTCCAACGGGATCTGCAGCCTAAATCCCCGGGTGAACCGCCTGACGCTCTCCGTCCTGATGGACATCGACCGGGGAGGCGAAGTGGTGCGGTACGAGATCTTTCCGTCGGTGATCCGGACCCGGGAGCGGTTGACCTACACGGCGGTCCGGCAGGTGTTGACCAACGGGGATGAACAGACCGCCAAACGCTACGCGGACCTCATCCCCATGCTGCGCCTGATGCGGGAGTTGGCCCTGGTGTTGCGCACCCGGCGTTTCCGCCGCGGGGCGATCGACTTCAACCTACCGGAGGTCAAAGTGCTCCTGGACGAGAACGGCCGGGTGCAAGAGCTGATGAAGGTCGAGCGGACGGTCGCCGAGCAGCTCATTGAGGAATTCATGCTGATGACCAACGAAGTGGTGGCCCGGCACCTGCACCGCCTGGAAGTGCCGTTTCTGTGCCGGGTGCACGAGAAGCCGGATAGTGAGAAACTCGAGAACCTGCAGGCCCTGCTCCGGACCCTGGGCTACGCCATCCCCGGTTATCCCCGGGTCCGGCCCGGCGCGCTGCAGGACATCCTGTCGCGCGTGGCCGGCAAGAAAGAGGAACGGCTGGTCAACGACGTGACCCTGCGCTCGATGCAACAGGCGCGCTACCACCCCAGTCCGTTGGGGCATTTCGGGCTGGCGTCCCGCGACTACACCCACTTCACCTCCCCGATCCGGCGTTACCCCGACCTGGTGAACCACCGGCTTATCCGGGAGGTGCTGACGGCCGGGGGAACGTTGAGTGACAGCCGGAAAAACGCCCTGCAAAATCGCTTGCCCGAGGTCGCCAAGCAGTCGTCCGAGCGGGAGCGCCTGGCGGTGGAGGCCGAGCGGGAGGCGGTGGACGCCAAAAAAGTGGAATACATGCAAAACCGGATCGGCGAGGTGTACCCGGGGATCATCAGCGGGGTGACCAGTTTTGGAATGTTCGTGGAGCTGGAGAACACGGTGGAGGGTTTGGTCAGCCTGACCAGCATGACCGACGACTACTACGACTATGACCCACCGGGTTTCCGGCTGGTCGGACAGCGTACCGGCAAGGTCTACCGGCTGGGGGACGAGGTCACCGTGCAGGTGGTGCGGGCGAGCGTGGAAGACCGCCAGATCGACTTCACCCTCTCCTAAAAAGGGGGACTGTCCCCCTTTTTGGAAAGGGGATTTTGAAAAAGTGGGACTGTCCCCCTTTTTCGGAAAGGGATGTTTTTTCTTGACAGGCGGGCGGCGTCTGCAGTAGAATGGGGAATGTATGACTCCAAAGCCCTGTGTTCTTGCAGGGTTCAGGTTTTTTGGGAGGATTGCGGCAGTGAACACGACTTCGACTTACATGGCGCGCGCCCAGGATGTGGAGCGCAAGTGGTACGTCCTGGACGCAGCCGGCAAACCGCTCGGCCGGGTGGCGGTTGAAGCGGCGCGCATCTTGAGGGGCAAACACAAGCCCAGTTTCACCCCCCACGTCGACTGCGGGGACCACGTGATCATCGTGAATGCGGCCCAGGCGGTACTGACCGGCAACAAGCTCAACGACAAGTTCTATTACCGGCATTCCGGCTACCCGGGCGGCCTCAAGGCGCTCGACTACCGGACCTTTATGGCCAAGAAGCCGGAGGAGGCGGTGCGCAAGGCCGTGGTAGGGATGCTTCCGCACACCCGGCTCGGCGCGCAAGCTGCCAAGAAACTTAAGGTATACGCCGGACCCGAACACCCGCATCAGGCCCAGGGGCCCCAAGTCTGGCCGGGGTAAAGGAGGGAGAGACAAAACGTGGCACAGGTACACTACTACGGCACCGGCAGAAGGAAGAACGCGATCGCCAGAGTGTTTCTTTCTCCGGGTTCGGGAGCGGTACGGGTCAACGAGAAGGAACTCGGCAGCTATCTGGGCCGGAGAACCCTGGAGATGATTGTCAGGCAGCCGCTGGAGATCACCGGTACCGCCGGGAGGTTCAACGTGCGGGCGACCGTATGCGGCGGCGGCGTCAGCGGTCAGGCCGGGGCGATCAAGCTTGGCATCGCCCGGGCGCTCGTACAGGCCGATCCTAACCTCCGCCCGGCGTTGAAAAAGGCCGGTTTCCTCACCCGCGACCCGCGGATGAAGGAACGCAAAAAGTACGGGCTCAAGAAGGCCCGCCGGGCTCCCCAGTTCTCCAAGCGCTAGGCACATAATCCCCCCTCGGTACGCATATTCCTTGAGCGAATGCGTGTTGAAGGGGGTTTTCTCATGCCGGTCTGGATCGGCAGCCGCCGGCTCGGCTGGCGCCACCTCTTGCTTGCCGCGGCCATTTTCCTGGTGCTGACCGGTTTGGTGCAAGCATATCAGGCTTTGGGAGCGCATTTTCAGCAGCGGACCGTTGCCGCGCTGTCCTGGATCCTGTCGGGAAAGACCATCGTGGTCGACGCCGGGCACGGCGGCGCCGACAAGGGAGTGGGTGGCGGCCCGGTGGCCGAGAAGGACGTCAACCTGGAGATCGCCTTGAAGCTGGCTGAGCTGTTGCGCCAGGGCGGGGCGACCGTGCTGGCGACCCGCGACGACGACCACCGGATGGGCACCCGCTACCGGGAGGACCTGGCTTTACGG
Organism: Bacillota bacterium; assembly: GCA_040757205.1. Taxonomy (NCBI): domain Bacteria; kingdom Bacillati; phylum Bacillota; species Bacillota bacterium. Next base: position 59,056 of record JBFLXL010000004.1, on the reverse strand, counting down.
GTCCGCCTGGCTGAGGAACAAAACGCCGACCTCTTCATCAGCATCCACGCCAACAGCTATCCGCGGGACAGAAGTCAGCGGGGGGCCCAGACTTTTTCGCAGCCGGGAGAGGAAGACAGCGCCGCGCTCAGCGGGGCCATCCAGGCGGAGATCATCCGTATCCTCGGCAACACCGACCGCACTCCCAAGGAGTTGGACTTCTTCCTCGGCCGCAACGCCTCAATGCCGACCGTGCTCGTGGAAACGGGCTTCGTGACCAACCCCCGGGAGTTCAAGCTGCTCCAAGACCCGGGTTACCAGCAAAAGATGGCCTTTGCGATCTACTGCGGCATCGTCAAGTACCTCGCCGAGCAGGCCACTCCGGCCACCAGATGGGTCGACGAGAAGATCATCGAGACTTTCAAGCGGCAAATGCCCGAGATCGTCGCCCCCTGAACGTTCCACGAGAAGGATTTCTACAAAACTCTTGAACCCGTCCCCGGAAGCGTATAGAATAAATCATAACCAATTGAAGAAGCACAAGGGGGACAGCGGTGATGGAGTGGAAGAATCCCGCCACGTTTTTGTTTGCCGGCCTGGGTGTTTTTTGCTACATGATGGTGATTATCTTCGGCCAATAGGCCGGAACCGACCGCCGCCACCCGGAATCACCGTACATAAGCGCCTTTCGTTTTTCTTTGCGGGTTTTGAAGCAAGCAAACGCCGTTAGCGGCGTTTTTGCCGTTTGCGGAAGGGTTTCACGGCTGAAAGTCGAAGACTAGGGGATACTGGCAAATGAGTACCATTTGCCCACGCGAGTCTTTTGCGACGGCGCCTTTCGCGTTGCCGGGCGCCGCCTTGCCGGGGAGAGGGAGGGGGGACAGAGACATGATCGAAGTGCCTCTGGAGTTCAACGGTCACGTGGGCCGCCTCTGTTTTGACGGCCGGAGAGTGTACCTCGAAAATGCGGACGATGAGCTCAGAATCCGGATTGAACCGTACCTCGCGCAGGAGTTGGAATACCGGTCGAACGCCTGGGTTGACGGCAGACAGGTGCGGCAGGTGCACCGGGCCGTGCCCGGAACCAATGACCACTTCAGCGCGCTGGTGAACTTCTACCTGCCTTTCAAGGCCAAGGTCAAGGTCCTGGCCTGCTGGTGCTAGTTGAGCTGAAAAACCCTGCTGCGCGCCGGGCATTGTTGCCCATTGGACGCTCCCGGGAAATGGCGGCGGCCGGCTGTTTTGACCTGCGAAAGCGGGCGAGCCTCTAGCGCTGCCCGAGGTGAGCGAGTTCATGGTGCGGGCACAGTTTCAACAAAATCGAGCTATCGGGTACCGGGATCGGGGGTAAGCGTAGTGCTGGTGGCGCGGCTGGAACTCGGAGTCCTGCACGGCCGCATCTGTTTCGACGGCGCCCACGTGTTCCTGGAGGACACGGCCGATGACATCAGGGCCCGCGTGGAACCGTATTTGGGCCGGGAGCTGGAGTACCGGACCAGCACCTGGGTTGATGGTGAGTTGGTGCAGGAGGTGCACCGGGCGGCACCCGGAACGCGGGAGCACTTCAGCGCCCTGGTTTGGCACTATCTGCCGCACCGGGCCAAGGTGCAGGTGTCGGTGGTCAAGAACGAAGGGGAAGGCGAGTCGGACGTGACCGGGCCGAACCAGGCCGAATAGGGTTTCGGCCCCGCCCGGACTAACGGCGCGGGCGGCGTTCCACGTCCTCTTCCTCGTACGGGACCGGAATGAACTGCACCGAGGGACGCCGCTGAGCCGGCTGGGGGTACATCTCCATCAGCAGGTAGATGTCCCGGGAAAGCCCGGTGGTGACCGGGAGGCCAAGGCCCTGCAGTTTCTCGGCGGTGATCGGAAAATCGTGTGTCCACCGGCCGGAGGCGAGCATGTGCGCCACCTCCCGAGCGGTGGGCTCTTCCATTTTCCCGGCCAGCAGGTAGTAGACGAAGTCCTCCACCTGGTTCAAGGCCTTGGCCGAGATGTCGGCCATGATCAGGGTGCGGTCGGACACCCGTTCGTCGCCCTTGCGGCGTACCGCTTCCATGATCGACGCCGCGGGGAATTGCCCCAGCTGCGGGTCCACCGGCCCGAGCACCGCGTTTTCGTCCATGATGATTTCGTCGGCGGACAGGGCGATCATGGTGCCCCCGGACATGGCGTAGTGGGGCACCAGCACGGTGACCTTGGCCGGGTGCCGCAAGAGCGCCCGGGCGATCTGCTCCGAGGCGAGCACTAGGCCGCCGGGCGTGTGCAGCACCAGGTCGATCGGCAGGTGCGGGGGTGTGAGCCGGATCGCCCGCAGGACCTGCTCGGAATCCTCCACGTTGATGTACCGGGTGAGGGGGATGCCGAATAGGCTGATCAGCTCCTGCCGATGAATCAGGGTGATCAGGCGGGCGCCGCGTTTCCTTTCGATCTTGCGGATCAGTTTGATACGGGCTTTTTGCACCTGGCGCTGGCGGGCCACCGACATAAGCGCCGCCAGGACCAGGAGAATCCAGAAGACCTCGAAGAAGGGAAAATCCAATTGCCGGGCCTCCTTCCGGTATCCCCGGTTATTGTGCACCCCGGAGGCGGTTTTTAGCCCGCCGCCGCGGTCGCGGGCCGGACGCACCAGGGCTTGAAGATTAGGCAAGGAGAATCGAGATAACGCAATGCCGATCGAACTCATTTTCGCCACTTCCTTTGTCATCGGCCTGACCGGGGCGATGATGCCGGGACCCCTGCTCACCCTCGCGGTGGCGGAGTCCGCCCGGCACGGCTTCCGGGCCGGCCCGCTTCTGATCCTGGGCCATGGCCTCCTGGAGGCCGCGCTGATCATGGCCCTGACCGCCGGGCTGGCGGCCGTCCTGGTCCGGACGGAGGTGACCGCGTTCATCGCCGTCGTGGGCGGCGGCTTTCTGATCTGGATGGGGTATTGTATCGCCCGGGACGCCCTCCGGGGGCGGGTGCAGTTGGCCGTGGCCGCGGGCGGCAAGCCGGGGTCTGTTGCCGCCACGATCCACGCGGAGCGCGCCGGAACCGCAACGGTGGGCGCGGCGAAAACGGGAACCGCCGACGGCAACGCGGCCATGGCGGCCTCGGTCACCATTCCCGAAACCCGCGCCGTTACCGTTCCCGGAACCCAAGCGGGGGCGGCGTCGGGCACCCGTTACGCGCCGCGCCTGGTGGGCCTCGGGATCGCCACCAGCCTGGCCAATCCCTACTTCATCCTCTGGTGGGCGACCATCGGCCTGGGCTACATTACCCTCTCCCTCGAACGGGGTCCGGCCGGCCTGGCCGCCTTTTTTTCCGGCCACGTCATGGCCGACCTGGCCTGGTACAGCCTGGTGGCGGCGGCGGTCGCCGGAAGCGGCCGCTTCCTGACACCCCGGATTTACCGCGGCATCCTGGCGGTGTGCGGGTTCTTCCTGGTTACATTGGGCGGCTACTTCATCTGGAGCGGGCTGGTAATAAACCGGTGGCTGGGGTAAAATAATTGGGATAAATGGCATTCGAGGAGGCTTTTGGCCATGACGGTGGTATTGTGCGGCATCGTGCCGCATCCGCCGGTGATGGTGCCCGAGGTGGGCGGCCGGCGGGCGGCGGATACGGCGGCCTCGCAGGACGCCTTGCTGGAACTGGGGCGGCGGATCACCGCGAGCGGCACCGAGACCCTGGTGCTCATCACGCCTCACGGCTCGGTGTTCGGCGAGGGCGTCGGGATCACCATGGTTTCCCGGCTGCGGGGTGACTTAAGCCGGTTCGGCGCGCCGAAAGTCGCCTTCGACTTGCCCAACGACCTCGAACTGGCCGCCGAGATCCGCATCAAGTGCGAGGCTTACGACTTGCTCACGGTGGCCGTCGACGAACAGGCCGAGCGCATCTACCGGGGCCGGGCCTCCACCGGCCTGGACCACGGTGTCACCGCGCCCCTGTACTGGCTGCGGCGGGCCGGCGCGGAACTGCCGTTGGTGGTGGCCGGGATGGGCCTGATGTCCCGTGAGAAGCTCTACCTCTTCGGCCGGGCCGTACGGGAAGCCGCCGCGGCCCTGCAGCGCAAAACGGCCCTCATCGCCAGCGGGGACCTGTCCCACCGGTTGACCCGGGACGCACCGGCGGGGTACAGCCGCGCCGCCAAAGATTTTGACGCCCGGGTGGTCGAGCTGCTCCGCCGGGGAGACCTCCGGGGCCTGGTGGAAATAGATGAGGACTTGGCCGAGGAGGCCGGCGAATGCGGCCTCCGGCCGATCATTATGATGCTGGGTGCGCTGGACGGTCGGGATTTCGTTTCCGAGGTGCTGTCCTACGAGGCACCCTTCGGGGTGGGCTACATGGTCGCCGCCTTGGTCCCCGGGGAACCGCGGCCGGCAGGCCGGGAAGAGCTGGCGGAGGAACTCCGGGAACGGCGGGCTCAAGCCCTCGCCGCCCGGCGGACCCGGGAGAGTTACCTGGCAAGCCTCGCCCGCCGGCAGGTGGAGAGCCACTGCCGCAAAACCGAGCCGCCTGATCCGGGCGACGTTCCGCCCGAGTTCCAGCGTTCCGGAGGGACGTTCGTCTCCATCAAGAAGCACGGTCAACTCCGCGGTTGCATCGGCACCATCCTGCCCACGCGGGATACCATCGTGGAAGAGGTGCTGCAGAACGCCTTGGCGGCCGCCAACCGCGATCCGCGCTTCTTCCCCGTGCGCGCGGCGGAACTGGAGGACCTCCAGTATTCGGTGGACGTGCTGTCGCCGCTTGAGCCGGTCGAGGACCTGTCCACCCTGGACCCGAAGCAGTACGGGGTGGTCGTGTCGCACGGGCGCCGCTCGGGGGTGCTCCTGCCCGACCTGGAAGGGATCGACACCGTTGCGGACCAGCTGGCCATCGTCCGGGAAAAAGCCGGTCTCGCGCCGGACGCGCCCATCAAGGTGGAGCGCTTCACGGTCACCCGCTACACCTGATCCAAGCGAAGGAAGGTGGGTTGCCCTTGCGCCGGGCCGAGTTCTTTGTCGCCGAACCGGAGCAACAATACGTCACCTGCGTGCTTTGCCCGAACCGGTGCGTGATCAAGGAAGGCCGCACCGGTGTTTGCCGTGTGCGCAAGAACGTGGGCGGCGTTTTACACACTTTGAACTTCGGGGAGGTCGCCTCTTACGGTGTCGATCCGATCGAGAAGAAACCACTGTACCACTTCCACCCCGGGCACGAGATCTTCTCGCTGGGCACGGTGGGCTGCAACCTGCACTGCCGGTTCTGCCAGAACTGGGAGATCGCCCACGGGGAGCCCTCGACCATCCGGGTCACGCCCGCCAAGATCGTCGAGCTCGCCCGCCGGCAGAACCGCCACTGCATCGGGATCGCCTACACCTATTCCGAACCGGTGGTCTGGTACGAGTTTGTTTACGAGACGGCAATGCAAGCCCGCAAGGCCGGCCTGAAAAACGTCCTGGTCACCAATGGGTTCATTGAACCGGAGCCGTTGGAGCGGCTTCTGCCGTACGTGGACGCCATGAACATCGACATGAAGGCCTTCACCGACGACTTCTACCGCCGGATGTGTGCCGGGCGCCTGGACCCGGTCCGGCGCACGGTCGAGACGGCGGCGCCGCGGTGCCTGGTGGAGCTGACCACGCTCCTGGTCACCGGGGAGAACGACTCCCCGGAGGAAATCCGGGAGCTGGCCGCTTGGATAGCCGGGATCAACCCGGAGATTCCTTTGCACCTGTCCCGCTATTTTCCGAACTACCGCCTGGATCTTCCCGCGACGCCGCTCGAGACGATGCGGCGCGCCCGGGAGATCGCTAAAGAACGGCTCGCCCATGTGTACCTGGGGAACGTCTGGGACGTGGAAAACGGTTATACTTACTGCCCGCAATGCCAAAAAAAGGTCATTGAGCGGTCGGGGTACATTGTCCGGGAATTGCACTTGAGTGCCGGCAACCGTTGCGCGCACTGCGGCTACGCCCTGAATATCGCCGGGGAGGCGCGCGTCACGGACTCCGAGCGGCGGCCGCGGCGCGGGGGGCTTTTTTGAGGTTCCCTTCAATACTACCCTCTTCCCCTAAATCCGCAATTGTTCAGAAATTCGGCGTTCAGAAATCGGCACCCGTTCCGAAATTTAAGGTTGAATTTTTATAGATGTCTTTGTATAATTATGAACATTAGTTCTGGGGGGTCGGGAGCATTGATCAAGGTTGGAATCGTGGGGTCCACCGGCTATACGGGCGCGGAGCTGGTCCGTCTGTTGACCCGCCACCTGCACGTCGAACTGGCCGGCTTGACTTCCCGCAGCTATGTCGGCGAGCACTACTGGCGGGTTTACCCGCACCTGAAGAACTACACCGACCTGCAGTGCGAGGAACTTGACCTGCCCCGCCTGGTGGACAGGGCGGACGTGCTTTTCACGGCCCTGCCGCACGGGCATTCCATGGACGTGGCCCGGGAAGTGCTCTCCCAGGGCAAGAAGCTGGTCGACCTGGGGGCCGACTTTCGTTTCCGTGACCAGGCGGTGTATGAATCCTGGTACCGGGTGCCCCATACCGCCGCCGAACTGCTGCCCCATGCGGTGTACGGCCTGCCGGAAGTCAACCGTGAGGCCGTCCGCGGTGCGGCCTTGACGGCCAACCCGGGCTGCTACCCGACGGCATCCATCCTGGGCCTGGCGCCGCTTTTGGCCGGGGGCTTGATCGACCCCGGCGGGATGGTGATCGACGCCAAGTCCGGCGTTTCCGGAGCGGGGCGGGGTTTTTCCCTGAAGACCCATTTCGCCGAGACCAACGAGAACTTCCAGGCTTACAACGTGGGGATGCACCGGCACACGCCGGAGATCGAGGAGCAGTTGGGAAGGCTGGCGGGGCGGGAGTTGACCGTGACCTTTACGCCCCACCTGGTGCCGATGGTCCGGGGGATCCTGGCCACCATCTACACCCGTCCGGCGGCGGCGCTGCCGGACAGGGACGAGCTATACGAGCTTTACGCCGATTACTACCGGGAGGAACCGTTCGTCCGGGTGCTCCTGCCCGGGGTGCTGCCGCAGACCAAGGCGGTGGCCGGCACCAACCACTGCGACCTGGCGGTGGTCCCCGACCCGCGCACCGGCCGGGTGATCGTGCTCGCGGCGATCGACAACCTGGTGAAGGGCGCTTCCGGCCAGGCGGTGCAAAACATGAACCTGATGTTCGGCCTGGACGAGACCACGGGGCTGATGTCCCCGGGGCTGTATCCTTAGGAGGAACAGGAATATAGAATCCAGGAGGGCTTGTGATGCCTGATTTCGAGTTTGAGTGGCTGGACGGCGGGGGGATCACGGCCGCCGGGGGTTTCAAGGCCAGCGGGCTGCACGCCGGGTTGAAACGCAACAAGAAGGACCTGGCGCTAATTTTTTCGGAGCGCCCGGGAACGGCGGCGGGGGTCTTTACGACCAACCGGGTCAAGGGCGCGCCCCTCGTGGTCTCCATGCCTCGAGTCCGTGCCGGCCGGCTGCAGGCCCTGGTCATCAACAGCGGCAACGCCAACACCTGCAACGGCCCCGGCGGGATCGAGGACGCCTTGGAGATGGGGCGCGTGACTGCGGCGGCGCTTGGCATCCCCGAGGAGACGGTACTGGTCGCCTCCACCGGGGTGATCGGGCAGCGCCTGCCCCTGGAGAAGATCGCGGAGGCGGTCCCGCGGGCGGCGGCGGTTTTGAGCGCCGAGGGGGGGCTCGATGCGGCCGAGGCGATCATGACCACCGACACCGTGCCCAAGCAGGCCGCCCTGCGTTTCAAAGCCGTGCCGGACGGGCCGGTGGTGACCATCGGCGGCATCGCGAAGGGGTCCGGCATGATTCACCCGAACATGGCCACAATGATGGCTTTTGTCACCACGGACGCCGCTGTTGAGGGGCGGCTCTTGCAGGAAGCCGTGCGCTACGCCGTCGACCGGTCGTTCAACATGATCAGCGTGGACGGGGACACGAGCACCAACGACATGGTGGTGGCCGTCGCCAACGGCTGGTCCGGGGCCGAACCGGCGGCCGCCGGCAGCGCCGCCTACGACCGTTTCGTGGAGGCGCTGACCGCGGTCTGCGCCCGCCTGGCCCGGGCGATCGCCCGCGACGGAGAGGGGGCGACCCGGCTGCTGGAAGTGCGGGTCAAGGGTGCGCCGAGTGCAGAGGACGCCCGCCTGGCCGCCCGCGCGGTGGTCAGTTCCAGCCTGGTAAAGACGGCTGTTTTCGGCAACGACGCCAACTGGGGCCGGATCATCTGCGCCGCCGGCTATTCGGGCGCCGTGTTCAATCCCGACCGTTTCGACGTGTACCTGGGCGACCTCCAGGTGGCCGGCGAAGGGCGGGGGCTGGATTTTGACGAGGAGCGGGCCGGTATGATTCTGGCCCGGGACCCGGTGGTGGTCACGGTCGACTTTCACGACGGGGACGGCGAGGCCCGGGCGTGGGGGTGCGACTTCTCATACGACTACGTGCGGATCAATGCTAACTACCGAACCTGATCAAGCGAAGGCGGGAGGTTGGAAAAGTGGACGGGGGCAGCGGGAACATGGGGATGGAGCTTACGGCGCTTGATAAAGCCGGAATCCTGGTGGAGGCTCTGCCGTACATCAAGAAGTTTTACGGCAAAATCGTGGTCGTCAAGTACGGCGGGCACGCCATGGCGGACCGCCGGCTGAAACAGGCGGTGATCCAGGACGTTGTGCTGATGAAGTACGTGGGCATGCACCCGGTGCTGGTGCACGGGGGCGGCCCGGACATCACCGACATGCTGCGCAAGCTCGGCAAGGAGTCCGACTTCGTCAACGGCCTGCGGGTGACCGACCGCGAGACCATGGAAATCGTGGAGATGGTCCTGGTCGGCAAGGTGAACAAGGAAATCGTCGGCCTGATCAACAAGACCGGCGGGCGCGCCATCGGCTTGTGCGGCAAGGACGCCGACCTGTTCGAGGCGGCTAAGAAAATGCCCGAAGTCAAGAAGTCCGACGGCAGTTGGGAAGCGGTCGACATCGGCTTTGTGGGCGAAGTGGCCCGGGTGAACCCCGAGATCATCAAGAACGTGATCAAGGAAGGTTACATCCCGGTCATCGCGCCGACCGCGGTCGGCCCGGACGGGGAAAGCTACAACATCAACGCCGACTATGTGGCGGGGAAACTCGCGGCCGCGCTGCAGGCCGAAAAATTGGTGCTCTTGACCGACGTGGAGGGGATCATGCGGCGTCCGGGCGACCCGGAATCCCTCATGTCGGTCATCCGAATGGAGGAGGTCGGCCCCCTCAGGGAAGCAGGCGTCGTCAGCGGCGGGATGCTCCCCAAGGTCGAGGCCTGCCTGGAGGCGCTGCGGGCCGGGGTGAACCGCACCCACATCTTAAACGGCCGCCAGCCGCACGCCGTCTTGCTGGAGGTCTTCACCGACGAGGGCATCGGCACCATGGTCCTCCCCTAAAAAGGGGGACAGTCCCCTATTTCCTCTGACACTTTTTGACTTTGTGGGGAGCCGCTCTGGGGAGCAAGGAGAGGGGTTGGTGGTTTTGAACCAGGAGGAGATCATCACGCAGGCGGGGCGGTACCTGATGCAGACTTACGGCCGCCTGCCGCTGGCCCTGGTGCGCGGCGAGGGCGCCTACGTCTGGGACGCCGCGGGCCGGCGGTACCTGGACTTTGTGTCCGGCGTGGCCGTGAACGGCCTGGGCCACTGCCACCCGCGGGTGGTGGCGGCGGTCCGGGAGCAGGCCGGGGTGCTGATGCACTGCTCGAACCTGTACCACATCGAGCCGCAGGTGCGCCTGGCCGGGCTCCTGGTGGAAAATTCCGCCCTGGACCGCGTTTTCTTCTGCAACAGCGGGGCGGAGGCGGTGGAGGCGGCCATCAAGCTGGCCCGCAAGTGCGCTAAAAAGCGCCACGGCCCGGAACGCTACGAGATCATCACCGCGTGGGCGTCCTTCCACGGCCGGACGCTCGCGGCGCTCACCGCCACCGGGCAGCCCAAGTACCAGCAGGGGTTCGAGCCGCTGCCCCCGGGCTTTAGGCACGTCCCCTTCAACGACCTGGACGCCCTGCGCGCCGCCGTGGGGGAACACACCGGCGCGGTGATGCTGGAGCCGGTCCAGGGCGAGGGCGGCGTGCACGTCGCCGCCCCGGACTACCTGCGCGGGGTGCGCGCGCTCTGCGACGAACGCGGGCTCCTTTTGATCCTGGACGAGGTGCAGACCGGCATCGGCCGCACCGGGCGGCTCTTCGCCCACGAGCACTACGGGATCACGCCGGACATCATGTCCGTGGCGAAAGCGCTGGGCGGCGGGTTCCCGATCGGCGCCGCCCTGGCCCGGGAGGACGTGGCCGCCGCGTTCACGCCGGGCGACCACGCGTCGACCTTCGGCGGCAACCCCCTGGCCTGCGCGGCTGCGGCGGCCGCGGTGGAAACCATCCTGGAGGACGGCTTCCTCGACCGGGTGACGCGCACGGCCGGGCATTTGCGCCACCGGCTGGAGGAACTGCAATCGCGTTTCCTCTTCATCCGCGAGGTGCGGGGCTTGGGGATGCTGATCGGCGCCGAACTGGACCGCGACGCCGCCAAGGTCATCCAGGCACGCTGCCAGGATTCGGGGCTTTTGATCAACGCCGTCGGCGACCGGATTCTGCGTTTCCTGCCGCCGCTCACGGTGACCCCGGCCGAGGTGGACGCCGCGGCGGACATCCTGGCCGCCGCACTGGCCCAAGAAAGCGAGGGATGAGGTTGACGAGCCTCAAAGGGCGCGACTTCCTTTCGATCCTGGACTTCTCCGTTCCGGAGCTGGAGGCCGTCTTCGGCTTGGCCCGGGACCTCAAAGCCAGGCAAAAGGCCGGCGAGGCCCACCCGCTGTGCGCCGGCAAGACCCTGGCAATGATCTTTCAGAAGCCCTCAACCCGGACCCGGGTCTCCTTCGAGACCGGCATGTTCCAGCTCGGCGGGCACGCCCTGTATTTAAACGCCGCCGACCTGCAGCTGGGCCGCGGCGAGACGGTGGCCGACACCGCCCGGGTGCTCTCCCGCTACGTGGACGGGATCATGATCCGGACCTTCAAGCAGTCCGACGTCGAGGAGCTGGCCGCCCACGCCGGCGTGCCGGTCATCAACGGCCTCACCGACCGGGAACATCCGTGCCAGATTTTGGCCGACCTGCTGACCATTCTGGAGCACAAGGGCCGCCTGGCCGGGCTGAAGCTGGCCTACGTCGGCGACGGGAACAACGTCGCCCACTCGCTCCTCCTGGGCGGGGCCCGCCTCGGGATGCGGGTGGCCGTGGCGTCGCCCCGCGGTTACGAACCGGCGCCGGACCTGGTCTACCGGGCGGCCGCCGAAGCGCTGACGGCCGGCGGGGCGGTCGAGCCGACCACCGACCCGGTGGCCGCCGTCCGCGGCGCCGACGTGGTGGTCACCGACACATGGGCGTCCATGGGCCGGGAGAGCGAGCACGCCGCCCGGGTCAAGGCCTTTGCCGCCTATCAGGTGAACGAGGCGCTCACCGCGCACGCCCGGCCGGACTACATCTTCATGCACTGCCTGCCGGCCCACCGGGGCGAGGAAGTGGTGGACGCAGTCATGGACGGCCCGCACAGCGTGATCTGGGACGAGGCCGAGAACCGCCTGCACGTCCAGAAGGCGCTCCTGGCCCTGGTGCTCTAAGCAAGCACCGCCTTCCGGCACCCTATTGCGGTTATGTTAAGGGTCAGGACCAGTAGCTTAACAGAAGCAGTCACATCGCGGGTGGCACCGTGTGCGGCTTGGTGCGTACAGGGTGGTCCAACCTGAGGTGCCGGCACAGCGCCGGTAGAATTGAAGGGAGACGCGACGCGAAATGCCCAAAGTGGTACTGGCCTACTCCGGAGGCCTGGACACCTCGATCATCATTCCGTGGCTTAAGGAGAACTACGGCTACGAGGTCATCGCCATGGTGGCTGACCTCGGCCAAGGGGACGACTACGACGCCGTCCGCGAAAAGGCGCTCAAAAGCGGCGCCGCCGGGGTGCACGTCCGGGACGTGAAGCGCGAGTTCGCGGAGGACTACCTCTTTCCGCTGGTTCGCTCCGGCGCCGTGTACGAGGGCAAGTACCTCCTGGGCACCTCGGTGGCCCGCCCGCTGATCGCCAAATGCCTGGTGGAGACGGCCGAGGCCGAAGGCGCAAAAGCCGTCGCCCACGGCGCTACCGGCAAGGGCAACGACCAGGTGCGCTTCGAGGTTAGCGTGATGGCCTTGAACCCCGACCTGAAGGTGATCGCGCCCTGGCGCGAGTGGGACATCCGCTCCCGCCGGGAGGCTTTTGCCTACGCCGCCGCGCGCGGCATTCCGGTGCCCGCCACCAAGGAACGCCCGTTCAGCATGGACCAGAACCTCTGGCACTTGAGCCACGAGGGGGGCGTGCTCGAGGACCCCGGGAACGCACCGCCGGACGACCTCTACCTTCTGACCGTCCCGCCCGAGCGGGCGCCCGACCACCCGGCCTACGTGGAGCTGGAGTTCGAGCGGGGCGTCCCGGCCCGCCTGGACGGCGCCCTCGCGGACCCGGTCACCCTGGTGGAGCGGCTGAACGCCCTCGGCGGGGCCAACGGGGTCGGGATCGTGGACATGGTGGAGAACCGCCTGGTCGGGATGAAGTCGCGGGGCGTCTACGAAACGCCCGGGGGCACCATCCTGACGGCCGCCCACCGCGAGTTGGAACTGCTGACCCTGGACCGGAACACCCTGCACTTCAAGGACACCGTCGCCGTCCGCTATGCCGAGCTGGTCTACGACGGCCTCTGGTTCACGCCGTTGCGGCAGGCGCTGGACGCCTTCGTGACCGAGACCCAGAAACCGGTCACCGGCCGCGTGCGGATGAAACTCTACAAGGGGAACTGCGTCCCGGCCGGGGCCTGGTCCCCGTTTTCCCTGTACGACCAGGACCTCTCCACCTTCGAGGAGGACGAGGTTTACGACCAAAAGGACGCGGCCGGGTTCATCAACCTGTTCGGGCTCCCGGTCCGGATACAGGCCCGGGTCCGCAAGCGCAACCGCTGAAGAGCCCGCGGCCGATCACGATTACCTTGCGCCCGTGTTTCCGATTGATTGAGTTTCCCTATAACGGAGGGCAAGATATATGTCCAGACTGTGGGGTGGGCGGTTCCGCAAGGGGAGCGACCCGCTGGTGGAGGAGTTCCACTCGTCCCTGTCCTTTGACCGGCGCCTGTACGCCTACGACATCCGCGGCAGCGCCGCCCACGCGCGCATGCTCGGGCGGGCCGGGATCATCAGCACCGAAGAGGCCCGCATACTGGAGGCCGGCCTGCAGGCGGTCCTCGCGGATTTTGACGCCGGCCGGGTGGCCTTTTCCCCGGATGACGAGGACATCCACAGCCTGGTGGAACGGCTGCTGATCGCCCGGGTCGGGGATGTGGGCAAAAAACTGCACACCGCCCGCAGCCGCAACGACCAGGTGGCCTTGGACGTCCGGATGTACTTAAAGGACGAGATCGACGCCGTCCGGGAGCTGCTGGCCGAACTCCAGCACACTCTCCTGGACCTGGCCGAACGCCACGTCGAGACGCTCATGCCGGGCTACACCCATCTCCAGCGGGCGCAGCCGGTGACCTTGGCGCACCACCTGCTGGCCTACGTGGAGATGTTCCACCGCGATGCCGGGCGGCTGGCCGACTGCCGCCGCCGGACCGACGTGCTGCCCCTGGGCGCCGGCGCCCTGGCCGGGACCGTTTTCCCGATCGACCGGGAATACACGGCTGCCGAACTGGGGTTCGCCGCCCTGGCCGAAAACAGCCTGGACGCCGTGTCGGACCGCGACTTCGCGGTCGAGTTCTGCGCCGCGGCCGCCCTGATCATGGTGCATCTCTCGCGGTTTTGCGAGGAACTGGTGCTCTGGACCTCGGCAGAATTTGGGTTCGCCGAGATGGACGACGCCTTCGCCACCGGGAGCAGCATGATGCCCCAGAAGAAGAACCCGGACATGGCCGAGCTGATCCGGGGCAAGTCGGGCCGGGTATTCGGGGACCTGCAGGCGCTGCTGGCCATGCTCAAAGGGCTGCCGCTCGCCTACAACAAGGATATGCAGGAGGACAAGGAGGCCCTGTTCGACGCCGTGGACACGGTGAAGAAGTGCCTCCTGGTGTTCACCGCTATGGTCGCCACCGTCAGCTTCCGGGAGCAGGCTCTTGCCCGGGCGACCCGGAGCGGGTTCACCAACGCCACCGACCTGGCCGACTACCTGGCCGGGCGGGGGGTGCCGTTCCGCGAGGCCCACGCGGTCGTTGGCGAGATAGTCCTTTTTGCCCTCGATCACGGCAAGACCCTCGAGGAACTCACCCTGGACGAGTACCGCCGGTTCTCGGCGGCCGTCGGGGAGGACGTGTACGCCGCCATCCGGGTCGAGCACTGCCTCGCCGCCCGCAAGGCGCGCGGCGGCCCGGCGCCCGAAACGGTCCGCGCCGCCATCGCCCGCGCCCGCGCGCGCCTGGAGGAGTCTAGCCTGCCCAGTTCTTGAGATCCCATTTCTAAACCGCTTTCGCTTTTAGGCATATTCAGGCACACGCTCCGGGTTTGCATGGCGGGAAAGGAATGGCGCCTGGATGATGTCGTGATGAGGCCGTCTCTGTTTCTCCGAATGAAAACACCTTCGGTCAGGGCATGATAGTTGCCGGAGGTGTTTGCAGTGGTCAACCTAACCCAGAAGGAAAGAATGCTTTTGCAGGACCAGAAAAGCCACGAGGAAATCTGCATCCAGAAGTACACCAACTACGCCCAGGAGGCTCAGGACCCCGAGTTAAAGCAGTTGTTTGCCGACTATGCCGAGCAGGAAAGGCAGCACCTGAACACCATCAACCAGATGCTGAACGGTGAGGTGCCAAACCTGCAGCAGGGTCGGCAAAGCCGGCAACAGCAACTCCAACAGCAAAAGCAGTTCGTGCAGTTCCGGGACCAACCGGTTCCTATGCAGGGAGCCACGGCAAATGAGAAGGACGCCGCCCTGTGCAACGACCTCTTGATGACCGAGAAATACGTTTCCGGCACTTACGACACAGCCATCTTTGAATTCACGAACACCGCCATGCGCCAAGCGTTGAACCACATCCAAAAAGAGGAGCAGCAACACGGAGAAGGCATCTTCAACTACATGCAAAGCCGGGGCATGTATAACCCGCAGTAGTGGTTCCTCAAGGTTTCTGTGTTTTCTGTGGCCCCTTGACCAGAGGCGGACTTGCTTGAATCAAGTCCGCCTCCGTCGTACGGCACCAAGGCTTCGTGATCACGGTAGAAGCTCTCGCGCCCGGAAACGAACCTCGGCCTTTTTCAAATAGGCTGCCGTCAATTTATCCCGCTTCAAAGGTTCATCCCTCCCAAAAAACCGTCCTTGGTCTGCCATTCCCAGGTGTTGCCGTGCTGGACCTTGCGTGCCCCCGACCGCTGAAGCAGTTCCCCGGAGGCCTTAATGATGTGGTCGATTAAACCGGCTGGATCATAGATAATCAGGTGGTTGTCCGCCAGGTCGAAATATACGGGCTGCATCTTCAATGCTTCTTTCCGGCTGAGGATATAAGGGGAAAGTGGTCGAGAAAAGCCGTTTCGTCTGTTTTTCTCCCAGCCCCTCTCCCAGCCCCTTTTTGTGCTATAATATCGGAAAGCAATATCGATCTCCGTTATCGAAGGGGTGATGACGTGAGCGAGTCAATGATCCGAGAATTCTTCTTGGGTTTTATCAAGATTCACATCCTCTACCATGCCGAACAAGAACCGGTCTACGGCGCCTACTTGATCCAAGAACTAGCCGGGCACGGATATGAAATCAGCCCCGGGACCTTGTATCCCACCCTCCACCAAATGGAGCGAAGGGGCTACCTGAAAAAAGAGGAACGCGTGGTTATGGGAAAGACGCGAAAGTACTACAGTATCACACAGACGGGCAAGGCGGCTTTAGAGGAAGCACGAGGGAGAATCAGGGAATTGGTGGGTGAAGTCCTGTAACTCCGTAAAAAGGAGCGTCGAGGCGTGAATATTGAGGGCAATCCCATAGAAAATACGCGTGTTGACCGTCCGACCAGCCCGAACAGAGTGGGCTTAAAGAATATTATTGAAATACTGGCTGTGACCACCCGGCTCGGCTTGACCTCCTTCGGCGGGCCCATCGCCCACCTGAGCTACTTTCACCACGAATACGTGCGCCGGCGCAAGTGGCTGGATGACGGCAGTTATGCGGACCTGGTCGCTTTGTGCCAAATACTGCCCGGCCCGGCCAGCAGCCAGGTGGGGATGGCCATCGGGGCCATGCGCGGAGGCATTCCGGGTGCGGTTGCGGCCTGGCTTGGTTTCACCCTGCCGTCCATGTTGGTCATGATTGCCTTCGCCCTCCTGCTGGCGGGATTCAATCTGGAAAGCACGGGCCTGATTCACGGTCTTAAGATTGTGGCGGTCGCCGTCGTCGCCCATGCCGTGCTGGGTATGGGCAGAAACCTGATCCCGGACCGGAACCGGGCCACAATCGCCATAGTCACGGCAGGCGTCGTTCTGATGGCGCAATCCGCCGGAGCCCAAGTTCTTTTGATTCTTTTGGCAGGACTAACCGGCGCTCTGCTGTATCAAAAAATAGAGGTACCCAATGCTTCACGATTTACCGTACCCGTTAACCGCGCAGTCTCCCTGATCTCTTTGGCTTTATTTTTCTTTTTGTTGCTGCTTTTGCCGGTCTTGAGACAGCTGATCCCGTATCAGGAACTGGCGGTGTTTGACAGCTTCTATCGTGCCGGTGCCCTGGTCTTCGGCGGGGGACACGTGGTGCTGCCGCTGCTGGAAAGGGAAGTCGTGCCGGTGGGCTGGGTGAGCAAGGAAATGTTCTTGGCCGGCTATGGGGCGGCTCAGGCTGTTCCGGGTCCGCTGTTTACATTTGCCTCCTATCTGGGAGCCGTGATGGGGGGTTGGCCGGTTGCCGTTTTGGTGACGGTGGCGGTGTTTTTGCCGTCGTTTCTGTTGATCATCGGCATTTTGCCCTTTTGGCAAACCCTCCGCCGGTATCCCGAAGTTCAGGGCTCGCTCATGGGCGTCAACGCTGCTGTAGTTGGCCTGTTGCTGGCCGCCCTTTACGATCCCATCTGGACCAGTTCAATCAATAAGCCGGTCGATTTCGTCCTGGCAGTGGCTTTGTTCGGTATGCTTGAATACTGGAAGTTACCGTCGTGGGTAATTGTCATCACAGGGGCCGCCGGGGGTATCCTGGTTTTTCTGACCGGTAACTGAAGTTGGTTTCACTAGTGCCGCTTCATAATGGAGTTTACGGGCGAGGAGATTCCGTTGCTCACGCCGGGCGAAGCCTGGGAGAGACTGCTCCGAAACGAGTCCCTTGTGTACGTGGACGGGTTCTTCGGGGCGATTCCCGGTGGGCGGTTCGCCGTCCGTGAATCCCGGATCACCCACGTCGCCTTGGTCTACCTCCCGCGCCACCCGCAATTGGTGCGCAACGAGCAGTACGACCTGATGTACCGGTTTGCCGGTGAAGCCGCGGTCGGCGGCGGCCGGGTCGAATTTGCGGCCTACGTGGATGCCCGGAAGAGATAGCAGAGGACACGGGAATAGGTTTCGTGTCCCCTCTTGCGGCTGAAACCCGGAGCCCAGGCCGGCAACAACCTGCCGGACCGCGCGCCGCGTACAACATCTTGTTAAGCCAAAGACGGCAAAAAAAGTTTATTCTGAATATTAGTTTTAGAAGGCAAACAGGAGAATGGTATGGCTGAGCCGAATAGTAATTCACAATGCCTTGATGCTAAAAGCAACCAGTCCAGTCGCTGTACCGTTCGGCCGCTGCTTGGCGGTTACTGTGTCTCAAGGGGATTATCCATATGAATCAACGGCTTATTGGCAGGGAGATTTTCTGGGCTGCGGCGCTGATACTGTTCTTTTGGGTGGCCTCCATGCTGCTCCGCCGGCTGCAGCTGATGGTCGCGGTTGAGTACGGCCTGGCTGGCGTATTGCTGGCGGCGGTACCGTTGCTGCACGTTATGTTCGGAGTCCTATTGGGTCTGCCCTGGCTTTTTGAGCGCTGGGATACACATACGGGTTTCAACTGGTCCAAACTCCTGGTTCAGGGTCTTCCCGCCCTGGTGCTTGCCATTCCCACGCTGTTGATCATGCGGATCTTTGACATTAGCGAAGCCCAGGTAAGCTACCTTCCCTGGGAAGTAATGAAAAATCACGGCCCGGGTCAGTTCGTGGTATACTTGGCGTCTGTGTGGTTCGGGAAGGTGCTTGTGGACAGCGCCAAGGGCTTCAAGCGTCCCGCCTCCCGGCGGAACCGGTCCACGCGGTTCAGGCCGCCCCCCAAGATCGGATGGTCCTAGCGAGGCCCTGGGCCCAGGTTCCGGGGCCTTTTTGCTTGCGGAGTTATATTCGCTTCCTTGGGACAACGTAGCCTAATAAGGTCCCTGTTGCAACTAGGCTCCTGAAGGCAAGTCCGGAAGGTGAACAGAGTATGGACGCCTACCGTTCCCGTAGGGCGGTCGCAATCCGGGGGATGAAGTCCTTCTTCCGGGAGAGCACCCGGGGCACGAAGCATTTGCCGTCCTCGACCTTGACCCCGAAGGCCCGGCCTACGATTTCCTGCTCGGCGCCCGCGACCCAGATCTCCTCGCCTTTGCCCGAGAGCGGGTTGGTGATCAGGAGCACCAGCAGGTCATAGCCCCCCGCCCGGCAGAGTTTCTCCATTTCGCCCTTGATCTCCGCCTCCCGGGCCTGGATCTCGGAGTCGTCCAGGACCATGATCTGGTTCACCCCGATCTTTTTCCCCGCCAGGTGGTATTCCTTGAAGTCCAGCGTGATGATCTCCCGGGCCGGGATGCCCTCGGCGGTGACGCTGACCGCCAGCAGTTCCTTGCCGTACTCGGCCAGGTTCAGCCCGGCCATCTCGCTCAGGCGGTGGGCCATCACGTGGTCCTTGTCGGTGGTGGTGGACAGGGTCAGGAGCAGGGTGTCCGACAGGATGCCCGACAGCAGCGCCCCCGCGATCTCTGGGGGGACCTCCACCTGGTGCAGGCAAAGCTGCAAGGCGACGATGGTGCAGGTGCTCCCGACCGGCTCGTTGTAGACGGTGATCGGCTTGATGGTCGAGATGTCCCCGAGGCGGTGGTGGTCGATGATCTCCAGGATGTCGGCCTGCTCGATGTCGGCCACGGCCTGGGAGATTTCGTTGTGGTCCACCAGGATCACCTGTTTCTGCACAGGGTCCAACAGGTCACTCCGGGTGATGATCCCGATCAACCGGTCGTCCTCGTCCACCACCATGGCGCAGCGGCAGTCCGACTCCACCACCTGCCGCTTGACCTCGCTGATAGTGGTGTGCAGCTCGGCCACCGGCACGTTGGGAGACATGATGTGGGACACCGGCCGGCAGAGGCTCACCAACTGGGCCGTGGCGAAGGTGCGGTAAGGGGAGCTGATCACCAGCACTTGGTGGCGGCGGGCCAACTCCAGGACATCCTCGTTTATGGCGTGGTCCCCGGTGACGATCAGGGCGGCACATCCGCCCTTGATCAGGTCCTTCTGGATGTCTGTCCGGTCCCCCAGGATGGCGATGTCACCCTTCTTCACCCGGTTCAGCGTGGTGACCTTTTGGGAGGCGGCCACGAACACGTCCCCCCCGAGCATGGTCAACCGGCCGGTGTTTGCCAACACCTTCCCCTGCAGGGCCGAAATCAGGAGGTGCAGCTGCACCGGGCTGATCGAAAGCCCCTCGATGTCGAGCCGCTCCGCGAAGAACACCGCCAAGTGCTGCGTATCCACGAGCCCGAGCAGCCGGCCGTCCTCATCCACGACCGGAAGGCTCCGGATGCGCTTCTCCTTGATGAGGTTGGCGGCGTCGAGGATGGAGTCCCGGGGCGAGATGGAGATCGGCCGGTTCAGATCCATGTCGGCGACCGTGGCCGCGACGCTGGCGACTTGTACCGGCGGCTCCAGGCCGAAACGCTCCAGGATGTATTCCGTTTCCTGGTTCAGCGCACCGGCGGCGCAGGGCACGTAAACCTGGGTGTCGTCCAGGATGTTCTTAAAGTAGGCATAGCCGATCGCGGCGCAGATGCTGTCGCTGTCCGGTGAGCGGTGGCCGATCACCAGCACCCGCTTGCGTTTCACCGAAGAACCCCCCCCTTTTCGGACACGGTGGGTGAATCTGCCGGGAATACTTCTGGAGCGGGGGTGGTGAATCCTGCCGGGCGGCGGGGACAATTTGGCCCGCCCCCTTCGCGGGGGCAGGCCTTTAAGTTAAGGGCCGGTAGAGCGGTGACGCCTGCTTCGCCGCGGCGGGTCCGGGTAATCCAAATGTGGCGCCGCACGCGGCAAGGTGGTCTCATATTTCCTCAAGAGCTACCATAAGGAAATCAGGGGTTCGCCACCGACCCCATGAACAGGACGGTGCCGGTCTGCTTGTCGACGATGGCGAAGAAGAAGGGCCGGTCGACCACCATATTGAACGGCTCGTCGGGACGGAGGGAGGTCACCTTTACCGAAACTGAAGTTACCGCCGCCTCCGTGCCTCTTTCGTCAACGTCCACAACGGCTTTGTGCTTCACTTCGCCGATGTAGGCCCAGGGCGGAGGCGTGAAGAGCTTGGAGAAGTCGGCGGCGTACGGCTGAAAGGCGATCCCCATGCCCATGCCGGACAGGATTTCGTTCAGCGTTTTCTCGTACTCGATACTGAAGCGCGGCAGGGAAATCCGGCCCTCCTTGGTGGCGAAACGGGACTGCCACTTCGCCCAGTTGCCGGTGTTCAGGTTCCGTTGGAATTCCTCCAGGTTCGAATCCCGCCCGGGCAGAAAAATGTACATCCCGGCGCTTTGGTCTTTGCCGTAGGGCAGTTCGATGGCTTCAAATTTAGCGTCCTGGAAGTAGCGGAAATCGCCGGACTGCGACATCATCGGCACCTGCTTTTGGGCGCGGCCGGCCGGGTAAAACGGCTGGTCCCGGGTTTGGGCCTTGTCAAACTCCGTGGTCCACGTGCCCAGGAAGTAGATGGCGTTGATCAAAAACATCACGTCGTCCCGGTCGATGCGGTCGATGATGCCGTCG
Organism: Bacillota bacterium; assembly: GCA_040757205.1. Taxonomy (NCBI): domain Bacteria; kingdom Bacillati; phylum Bacillota; species Bacillota bacterium. The sequence goes on along the minus strand of JBFLXL010000004.1, from coordinate 38,041 downwards.
ATCTTGCCGTTGGTTTGGTCTTGCACCCACTTGTTGATCACCACCGGAGCTTCGGGGTCGTTGAAGTCGAGCTTGGCGATCTCGGCGCCGTAGTAGCGCTTTGCGGTTTCCAGGAACTCGGCCACGAACACGACATCCTGCTTGGTCCACAGCGAGTTGGCGACGTCGAGTTCACCCCGGGGGCCGGGGAGTTTAGGACCTTGAGCAGGGCCTGATTGGCTTTGTTCAGGTCTTCGGCCGACACCCCCTTGCACGCCAAGCACCTCGGCCATCGCCTACCCTGTAAATAGCCCCTATTTTCATCCTTCCGATGGTGCCGCAGGCGGCATGGGTGTCTGTTTAATTTAAATGGTCTTGCGATGATTTGATTGCGGGCAACAGTTCGCAATTGGGTTCTGGCCGGCCAGGCCCTTAACTTAGGGCATTACGGCTTGGAGCAGGATGGCGGTCGCCAGCCCGACGCCGACCGTGAGCAGGAGGTTCTTGGTCTTCACCGCCACCAGGAAGCAGGGGACGGCGGCCAGCAGGTACTGGTTCCGGATGGTCAGGTCGAAGGCCCCGTCGCGCAGGAGCAGTTCCGGGGCTAAAAGGGCGGCCAGCACCGCCACCGGTACGAACCGCAGCCAGCGGATGAAACCCTCCGGGATCCTCATTCGGGCCAGCACCGCCAGGGGCAGGGCCCGCGGCAGGTAGGTGACCGCGCCCATGGCGGCGATTATCCAGAACTTTTCCATTTTTCCCACCCCGAAGCGGCCGTGGCCGTGACGACCGTGGCCAGAATGATGTTCCAGTTGCCTTCCAGGAGCTGGCCCAGCAGCAGGGAGAGCCCCCCGGCCAGCACGGCGGAGTACAGGAGCAGCCGGTCACTCAGTTGCATGACCAGCAGGCAGATGAACATGGCCGGCAGGGCGAAGCCGAGCGGCAACTGTTCGATCCCCGGCACCAGGCTGCCGAAAAACGCGCCGATAATGGTGCCGGTGATCCACGAGGCGTAGGCGGCGAAATTGGTGCCGTACACAAACCAGTGGTGGCGGGGCTGCCGGCCGTACTCGGCACTGTTCAAGGCGAAGGTTTCGTCGGTGACGCCCCATCCCAGCAGGGCGTAGGAGTGAAACCGCAGGCCCCGCAGGTGGGGGGCGAGCGCGGCGCTCATCAGGATGTGCCGCAGGTTCACCAGAAAAGTGGTCATAATGATGGCCGCCGGACTCATGGCGGCGGCGAACATCCCGGCGGCGATAAACTGGGAGGCCCCGGCGAACACGATCACGGACATGGCGATAGTCTCGGGGATGGTCAGGCCGGCCTCCCGGGCCAGGATCCCGAAGGCCATGGCCAGGACGACGTAGCCGAGCATGATCGGCACGGCCCGGGTTGCGCCCGCGGCAAGTTCCGTGGACGGGTGTGCGTTGGCGTTGGGGGTGGCGGCGGCGTCAGGCGGCAAAGGCCGGTCTCACCCCTTTTGACGAGGCTTTATAATACACGTGCTATTCTAACACAACGGGAGGCCGTTTTCGACAGCCAATCATTGAAACAGTAGGTTGAAAGGCACAAAAATCATTGACACCCGGTTCCGCTTTCTATATACTAGGCTATAACTTTTCACACAGCGTTTAAAGGCGAAGAAAGGGACGAAGGACCTGGCCGATCGCCCGCCACAGAGAGCCGGGGCAGCTGAAAACCGGCGCGGGACCCAGGTCCGAGATCACCCTGGAGCCGGGCGCTGAAAGCGCCGGGGGGCCGAAAAGGCCTTAAGCGGCGTCAGTAGGTTGCTTCCGGGTTGGTAACCCGTTATCCAAAAAACCCCGTGCTCTAACCGGCACGGCAGAGCGGTCGACACCGGCGACGGTGCCGGCAACCAGGGTGGTACCGCGCGAGCGTAGCCTCTCGTCCCTGGCAGTTGTGGCTGCCACGGGACCGGAGGTTTGTTTGTTTCCGGGAATTCGCTACAATACAACGCTGGGGAGATGAAAGAGATGGGTCTGGTCATTTACGTGGACGGTGAATTTCTGCCCAAGGAAAAGGCAGTGGTCTCCGTGTTCGACCACGGGCTCCTGTATGGGGACGGCATCTTCGAAGGCATCCGCGCCTACCACAACCGGGTGTTCAAGCTCCAGGACCACATCGACCGTCTCTACGATTCGGCGAAAGTGATCTTGCTGGAGATCCCCATCACCCGGGAAGAAATGGCGGAAGTGGTCCTGGAAACGATGCGCAGGAACGGCCTGCGCGAAGGCTACATCCGGCTGGTCGTCACCCGCGGCGTGGGGGACTTGGGGCTGGACCCGAAGAAGTGCCCGCGGGCGTCCGTGATCTGCATCGGGGCGTCCATCCAGCTGTACCCCGAGGAGTTCTACAAGCGGGGCCTGGACATCGTCACGGTGCCGACGCGGCGGAACCTGGCTGAGGCGGTGAATCCGCGGATCAAGTCCCTCAACTACCTGAACAATGTCCTGGCCAAGATCGAGGCCTCCCTGGCGGGGACGATCGAGGCCGTAATGCTCAACGCCGAAGGGTACGTCGCGGAGGCCACAGGGGATAATATCTTCATCATCAAGAACGGGGTTTTGATCACGCCGCCGTCCTACATCGGCATCCTGGAGGGGATCACCCGCAACACGGTCATGGAACTGGCCCGGGCGCGGGGCATTCAGGTGGTCGAGACGCTTTTCACCCGTTACGACATCTACACCGCCGACGAATGCTTCCTGACCGGGACCGCGGCCGAGGTAATTCCAGTGGTCAAGGTGGACGCCCGCGTCATCGGCGACGGGCAGCCCGGAGAAATGACCCGGATTCTGATCACCGATTTCCGCGAACTGACCAAGACCGACGGCCCCCTGATCTTCCCCGCCTAAAGGGGATAGTCCGGCGGTGCCGTGGTGAAAGCTTCGGCGGCGGCGCCCGGGATGGAGCGCCACCGTGGCCCGGCCTGAATCTTCGAAATATCACCAGGGGTTATCTCGCCCGTTAAGCCCGGCTCGTCGGTTCGGCGGCCAGCGAGGCGATCATCAGGGAGTAATTCCCGGAATGAGGAAGGAGTGAGGACATGCTTACCGGTGGACAAATACTGGTGGAGTGCCTGAAGAACGAGGGGGTCGAAGTCATTTTCGGCTACCCGGGGGGCGCCGTGTTGCCGATTTACGACGCCCTGTACGATTCCGACCTTCTCCACGTCCTGACCAGGCACGAACAGGCCGCGGCCCACGCCGCCGACGGCTACGCGCGCGCCACCGGGCGCCCCGGGGTGTGCCTGGCCACGTCCGGTCCGGGGGCGACCAACCTGGTGACCGGGATCGCCACGGCGGCCATGGACTCGGTGCCGATGGTGGCCATCACCGGCCAGGTTCCGACCACCATGATCGGGAAGGACGCCTTCCAGGAGGCCGACATCACCGGCATCACCTTGCCGATCACCAAGCACAACTACCTGGTCCGGGACGTGAACGACCTGCCCCGGATCGTGAAGGAAGCTTTCTACATCGCCACCACCGGACGGCCGGGCCCGGTGTTGATCGACATCCCCCGGGACGTCTCCGCGGGGAAGACCGAGTACCGGGACCCCGGGCCGATAGGGCTGCGCGGCTACATGCCCCGCCTCGCGGGTGAGCCGGCCAAAATCGCCGCCGCCGCCAAACTGATCGCCCAGGCCAAGCGCCCTGTCATCTACGCCGGGGGCGGCGTGATTAACTCGGGCGCGTCCGAATACCTTAAAAAGCTGGCCGAGACCATCATGGCGCCGGTGGCGGTCACCCTGATGGGCATCGGCTGTCTCCCGGGCGACCACCCGCTGTTCCTGGGCATGCTCGGCATGCACGGGGCGCGGTACACCAACTACGCTGTGAACGAATGCGACCTCCTGCTGGCTATCGGCGTGCGCTTTGACGACCGGGTCACCGGCAAAGTCGAGAGCTTCGCGTCCCACGCCAAGGTGATCCACATCGACATCGACCCGGCCGAGTTCGGCAAGAACGTCCCGGTGGACATCTCCATCGCCGGCGACGTGCGTACCGTGCTGGTCGACCTGATCAAGAACCTGACCTGCAACCCCGACCCGGCCTGGCAGGAAAAGATCGCCCGTTGGAAAAAGGAATACCCGCTGGACCACAGCCGTGAGGGCTTGCGGCCCCAGGCCGTGATCCGGGAGCTTTCGGACATGCTGCAGGGCCGCCGCTACCGGGTGACCACCGAGGTGGGCCAGAACCAGATGTGGGCCGCTCAGCACTTCTGCATCACCCGGCCCCGAAGTTTCATTTCCTCGGGCGGGCTGGGCACCATGGGTTACGGTTTCCCGGCGGCCATCGGCGTGCAGGTGGCCTGCCCCGACGAACTGGTGTTCGACATCGCCGGCGACGGCAGCATCCAGATGAACATCCAAGAGCTGACCACCGCCGTGAACTACAGACTGCCCGTAAACGTGGCCATCCTGAACAACAGCTACCTGGGGATGGTGCGGCAGTGGCAGGAACTGTTCTACAACCGGCGCTATTCCCAGACCGAGCTGGTGAACCCCGATTTCGTAAAGGTGGCCGAGGCCTTCGGCGCCGAGGGGATCCGGGTCGAGAAAATTGCGGAGGTGCGGCCGGCGCTGGAACAGGCGATCGCCTCCAGTCGGCCCGTATTTCTGGACTTCATCGTGGAACGCGAAGAGAACGTGATGCCGATTGTCCCGCCCGGGGAGGCCATCAGCCGGATGCTCGGCTAGGTTTTCGCACGGGCCGGGTTCGGGATGCCCGCTGGCGCGGCGCTTTGGCCGGTTCGACTCGGGAGAAGGATAAGGTGAGGGGGTAGGAGAAAATGCGCAGCACTTATTCGGTCCTGGTGGAAAACAACCCGGGGGTCCTGGCGCGGGTGGCCGGCCTTTTCAGCCGCCGCGGATATAACATCGACAGCCTCTCGGTGAGCCGCACCGACGACCCCGGCATCTCCCGGATGACCATCGTCGTCGAAGGCGAGAAGGCTGTGCTGGAGCAGGTGACCAAGCAACTGCGCAAGCTGGTGGACGTGATCCGGGTGCACGACATCACGGATGAACCCCACGTCGACCGGGAACTGGTGCTGATCAAGGTGAACGCCGACTCCGGCACCCGCGGGGACATCATGCAGATCGTCGAAATCTTCCGGGGCCGCATCGTGGACGTGGGCGAGTACACCAGCATCGTCGAGGTGACCGGGGACGAGGGCAAGATCAACGCCATCGAGAACGCCCTGAAGCCCTTCGGGATCATGGAACTGGTGCGCACCGGGAAGGTCGCCATGCAGCGGGGGATCCGGACCGTTTTGGTGGAAGACTAGGAGACGGGGGTTGCAGGCAGACCGTGCCTGTAGAACTCACGAGGGATTCTACGGGATCCCTACTGACCGATCCCTGTCTGGGACCCCTACCGGGGAATGCTGCCGGGGAACCCCTGGCAGGAGACTCTTGAGACTCACCTTTTGTTACAGGAGGAAACAAGCCTGATGGCCAACGGACACAACGGAGACAACAGGCACGACGACCACATGGAACATATGAAGGTCTACTACGACGAGGACGCCCGCCTGGAGCTTTTGCAGGCCCGGACCGTGGCCGTGATCGGCTACGGCAGCCAGGGGCACGCCCAGGCGCAAAACCTGCACGACAGCGGGGTGCCGGTGGTGGTGGGCCTGCGGCCGGGCAGCGCCAATTGGGCGCGGGCCGAGGCCGACGGCCTGCGGGTGCTGCCGGTGGCCGACGCCGCGCGCGCGGCCGACATCATCCAAATCCTGATCCCGGACGAACACCAAGCCGCGGTCTTCAAGGCCGACATCGCGCCGCACCTGACGGCGGGCAAGGCGCTCATGTTCTCGCACGGCTTCAACATCCACTTCGGGCAGATCACGCCCCCGGCCGACGTCGACGTGTTCATGGTGGCGCCCAAGAGCCCGGGCCGCATGGTCCGGCGGCTGTACCAGGACGGGAAGGGCGTGCCGGGCCTGATCGCGGTCCACCAGGACCCGAGCGGGCGGGCGAAGGAGTTGGCCCTGGCCTACGCCAAGGGCATCGGCTGCACCCGGGCCGGCGTGTTCGAGACCACCTTCGCGGAGGAGACCGAGACCGACCTCTTCGGCGAGCAGTGCGTGCTCTGCGGCGGGGTGAGCGAACTGATCAAGGCCGGGTTCGAAACCCTGGTCGAGGCGGGCTATTCCCCGGAGATCGCCTACTTCGAGTGCCTGCACGAGCTGAAGCTCATCGTGGATTTGATCAACGAGGGCGGCCTGACCAAAATGCGCAACAACGTCAGCAACACCGCCGAGTTCGGGGACTACGTCAGCGGCCCGCGGATCATCAACGAGGACGTGCGCGCGGAGATGCGCGCCGTGCTGGCCGACATCCAAAACGGCATCTTCGCCAAGGAGTGGATCCTGGAGAACCAGGCCGGGCAACCGTCGTTCAAGGCCATGCGCCGCAACGAACGCGAGCACCTGATCGAGGAAGTCGGCGCCGAACTCCGCAAGATGATGCCCTGGCTCCAGGACAAATAGCTTCAAGTGCGACTTTTGGGGGTGGGAAATATGAGCGAGCGCGTATACATCTTTGACACGACCTTGAGAGACGGGGAGCAGTCCCCGGGGGTGAGCCTCAACATCCGGGAAAAGCTCCAGATCGCCCACCAATTAGCCAGGCTGAACGTCGACATCATCGAGGCCGGATTTCCGTTCGCCTCGCCCGGCGATTTCAAGGGCGTCCAGGCGGTGGCCCGCGAGGTGCGGGGCGTCAGCGTGGCCGGGCTGGCCCGGGCGAACGCCGCGGACATCGACCGCGCGTGGGAAGCCCTGCGCGAGGCGGAGCAGCCCCGGATCCACACCTTCATCGCCACCTCGGACGTCCACCTGCAGCACAAGCTGCGGATGAGCCGCGAGGCCGTGCTGGAGACGGCGGTCGAAGCCGTGCGCCGCGCGAAGGGGTACACCGCGGACGTGGAGTTCTCGGCCGAGGACGCGTTCCGCTCCGACCCCGACTACCTCTGCCGGGTGCTGGCCGCCGTGATCGCCGCCGGGGCGACCACCGTCAACATCCCCGACACCGTCGGCTACGCCATGCCGGACGAGTTCGGGGCGTTCATCGCGCACGTCCTGGACCACACGCCCGGAATCGAGAACGTGGTCGTAAGCGTACACTGCCACAACGACCTCGGCTTGGCCGTGGCGAACTCCCTGGCCGCCGTCCGCAACGGCGCCCGCCAAGTGGAGTGCACCGTAAACGGCATCGGCGAGCGGGCCGGCAACGCCGCCCTCGAGGAAGTGGTGATGAGCCTGTTCACCCGCCGCGAGAAGTACGGCCTCATCACCGGCGTCCAGTGCGAGGAAATCTACCGGACCTCCAAGCTGGTGAGCACGCTCACCGGCATGCCGGTCCAGTTCAACAAGGCCATCGTCGGCAAGAACGCCTTCCTGCACGAGTCCGGCATCCACCAGGACGGCGTCTTAAAAGAGCGGACCACCTACGAGATCATCTGCCCGACCGCGGTCGGCATCACCCGGTCCAACCTGGTGCTCGGCAAGCACTCCGGGCGCCACGCCTTCCGCCAGCGCCTGACCGAGTTGGGCTTTGAACTGGGCGAGGAGGAACTGAACCGGGCTTTCGTCCGGTTCAAGGAGTTGGCCGACTCGAAGAAGCAGATCACCGACGAGGACCTGGAGGCGATCCTGGACGAGACCATCCGTCAGGTACCGGCGACCTACGAACTCGACTACCTGCACGTTTTCAGCGGGACCACGGTGAAGCCCACCGCGGTGATCGGCCTCCTGGTCGACGGCGAGTTCGTCCAGGAGGCTGCCTGTGGCAACGGCCCGGTGGACGCGGCCTACAAGGCCATCGAGAAGGCCACGGGGCGCAAGTACTCTCTGGTGAGCTACGTCATCGACGCCGTGACCGGCGGCACCGACGCCCTGGCAAACGTGACCCTGAAGATGCGCGACGAGGAACACCGGGTTTACACCGGCCGCGGCGTGTCCGCCGACGTGCTCGAAGCCAGCGCCCGGGCCTACGTTAACATAATGAACAAAATAGTGTACGATGAAAAGACGCGCAAACTTGATTGACAAAAGAAGCATTGATCCGGGTTGACCGGGGAAAGGGGACAGGCATCATTTCCCATGCGTCAACTGTGCGGAGACAGGAAATCTGCTTGCGGGAAATGGAGCCAGTCCCCGTTTTCCTATGCGCCAACTGTGCCGTGGTAAGAAAAGTTGCTTGCGGGAAATGGAGCCAGTCCGTGCGACCGAGCAAGGTCGCGTCATATAGTGGGTGCGAATCACATCTGGCTAAGGTCTAGCCAACCGCCGGGTAAAGAAGGGGCCTGGCCCCTATTTTTGGGGGTTAAGCAAATATTCGGCAGGTAAAAGAAAAAGGGGACAGTCCCCCTTTTTGGAGGTTGTTGCTGTTTGGGTATGACCATCACGGAAAAGATTCTGGCCCGCGCCGCCGGCCGCGGCCGCGTGGCGCCCGGTGAACTGATCTCCGCCCGGGTGGACGCCGTCCTCGGCAACGACATCACCGCGCCGCTCGCCATCCGCGAGTTCGAGAAGATCGGGGTCGAGCGCGTGTTCGACCCGGACCGGGTGTACCTGGTGCCCGACCACTTCACGCCCAACAAGGACATCAAGTCGGCCGAGCAGGCCAAGGAGATGCGGGAATTCGCCCGCCGCCAGGGCCTGACCCACTACTTCGAGGTCGGCCGCATGGGCATCGAGCACTGCCTCCTGCCCGAGCAGGGCCTGGTGGGCCCGGGCGACGTGGTCATCGGGGCCGACTCGCACACCTGCACCTACGGCGCGCTCGGCGCCTTCGCCACCGGGGTGGGTTCCACCGACCTGGCCGCGGCCATGGCCCTGGGCGAGACCTGGTTCAAGGTGCCCGAGTCCGTCAAGTTCGTCTACGAGGGCGAGCTGCCCGAGTGGGTGGGTGGCAAGGACCTGATCCTCCACACCATCGGCGACATCGGCGTGGAGGGCGCGCTCTACCAGGCCATGGAGTTCACCGGCCCCGCCATCGCGCACCTCTCCATGGACGGCCGGTTTACCATGGCGAACATGGCCATCGAGGCCGGGGCGAAAAACGGGATCATCGCGCCGGACCTCCGGACCCTGGAGTACGTGCACGGCCGGACCCGCCGCCCCTTCGCGCTGTTCGCCAGCGACCCGGATGCGGCCTACGCCCGCACGGTCACCTACGACGTCTCGAAACTCGAACCCCAGGTGGCCTTCCCGCACTCGCCGGACAACACCCGGCCGGTGACCGAGGCCGGCCGCGTGGACATCGACCAGGTGGTCATCGGCTCGTGCACCAACGGCCGCATGGACGACCTGCGCCTCGCCGCCCGGGTGCTGGAGCGCCGCCAGGTGCACCCCCACGTGCGCCTGATCGTGTTCCCCGGCACCCAGGAGATCTACCGCCAAGCGCTGGAGGAGGGCCTGCTGTCCATCTTCGTGCAGGCGGGCGCGGCGGTGAGCACCCCCACCTGCGGCCCGTGCCTGGGCGGGCATATGGGCGTGCTGGCGCGCGGCGAGCGGGCGGTGGCCACCACCAACCGCAACTTCGTGGGCCGCATGGGCCACCCCGAAAGCGAAGTGTACCTGACCAACCCGGCAGTGGCGGCCGCCTCGGCGGTACTCGGCCGCATTGCCCATCCCGGAGAGGTGGTATAACGATGCAGCTCGAAGGCAACGCCTGGAAGTTCGGCGACAATATCGACACCGACGTTATCATCCCGGCGCGCTACCTGAACACTTCCGACCCGGCCGAACTGGCCAAGCACTGCATGGAGGACGCCGACCCGGCGTTCGCCGACCAGGTGCAGCCCGGCGACATCATCGTCGGCGGCAACAACTTCGGCTGCGGCAGCTCGCGCGAGCACGCGCCGCTGGCCATCAAGGGGGCCGGGGTGTCCTGCGTGATCGCGCGCACCTTCGCCCGCATCTTTTACCGGAATGCCTTCAACATCGGCCTCCCCATCCTGGAGTGCCCGGCGGCCGTCGAGGGCATCCGCCCCGGCGACCGGGTGGCGGTGGACGCCGCCGTCGGCACCATCAGGAACCTGACCACCGGCGCCGCGTTCGAGGCAAAGCCCATCCCCCCGTTCATGCAGGAGATCATCGCCGCCGGGGGACTGATCGAGCACGTGAGACGGAAATTCGCCAAGTAGCATAAACTGGCTGTAAGTAAGGAGCGTCACCGACGTGAGCGCAATCCAGATCTACGATACGACTCTTAGAGACGGCACCCAGGGCGAGGGTGTCGCCTTCTCGGTGGAGGACAAGATCAAGATCACTCGCCGGCTCGACCGGATGGGCTTTCACTACGTGGAAGGCGGCTGGCCGGGCTCGAACCCCAAGGACCTGGAGTACTTCCGCCAGATCCGGGACGAGCGCTTCCGCCAGGCCAAGATCGCGGCCTTCGGCAGCACCCGCAAGGCGGGCCGCCCCGCCGACCAGGACACCAACCTCCTGGCCATTTTGGACTCCGGCGTGCACACGGCGACCATCTTCGGCAAGAGCTGGGACTTTCACGTCTACCGGGCGCTCGGCACGACCCTTGAAGAAAACCTGGCCATGGTCGCCGACTCGGTGGCTTTCCTGAAGGGCCGCAGGCTGGAGGTCCTCTTTGACGCGGAGCACTTCTTCGACGGCTACCGGGCGAACCCCCAGTACGCCATGGCCGTGCTGCGCGCCGCCCAGGACGCCGGGGCCGACATGGTGGTGCTCTGCGACACCAACGGGGGCACCCTGCCCACCGAACTGAAAGAAATCGTCGCCTACGTCCGCGGGGCCCTGGACGTGCCGCTCGGCATCCACGCCCACAACGACGGCGGCCTGGCGGCGGCCAACTCCATCCTGGCCCTGGAGGCCGGCTGCGTTCAGGTGCAGGGGACCATCAACGGCTACGGCGAGCGCTGCGGCAACGTCGACCTCTGCACCGTCATCCCGAACCTGGTGTTCAAGAAGCGCTTCGCCTGCATCCCCGAGGAAAACCTGGTCTACCTGACCGACCTCTCCCGGTACGTGTCGGAACTGGCCAACAAGAGCCCGGAGTCCCGCCAGCCGTTCGTGGGCACCAGCGCCTTCGCGCACAAGGGCGGCATCCACGTGAACGCCCTCCTGAAGGACCGCCAGACCTACGAGCACATCCCGCCCGAGAGCGTGGGCAACAAGCGGCGCGTGCTGGTCTCCGAGCTGTCCGGCCTGTCGAACCTGGTGTACAAGTACCGCGAGCTGAACCTCGGGCTGGAGCGGGACAGCGCCGAGTACCGCCGCCTCCTGAGCGAGCTTAAAGACCTGGAGCACCAGGGGTTCCAGTTCGAGGGCGCCGAGGGTTCCTTCGAGCTCCTGATGCGCAAGGCCTACAACGGCTACCACAAACCCTTTTGGCTGGAGACCATGCGCATCCTGACCGAACTCCGGGACGAGGGGCACGTGTACAGCGAGGCGATCATCAAGCTCCGCGTCAACGACCAGGTGGTGCACACCGCCGCCGAAGGGAACGGCCCGGTGAACGCGCTCGACGCCGCCCTGCGCAAGGCGCTGGAGCAGTTCTACCCGGGCATCAAGAACATGCGGCTCCACGACTTCAAGGTGCGCGTCCTGGACGAGAAAGAGGGCACCCAGGCGGTGGTCCGGGTGCTGATCGAGACCGGGGACGGCCGGAAATCCTGGGGCACGGTGGGGGTTTCTCCCAACATCATCGAGGCCAGCTGGCAGGCCCTGGCAGACAGCTTCGCCTACGGGATCCTGAAGCTCAAGGAAAACAGCACCACCGACGCCCAGGCGGCGCCGTAGGGCGCCTTTACCATTATTAGGCCTTGTCCGAACCCGGACGCGGGCGCGCGCCGCCGCATACCATAGTAGGGACCACGCAAAAAATGAACGGGACCTTGAAAGGGCCCGGAATGTGTGATAAAGATAGAGTAGTTGACATTTATGGGGGCGTTTGTCACCAATGGGCGTGCTTTTTGGCACTGACGGGGTGCGCGGCCTCGCCAACCGGGAACTCTCGCCCGAACTGGCCTTCAGGCTGGGCCGGGTGGGCGCCTGTGTGCTCCGGGAGGAGACCGGCGCGCGGGCGCTGGTCATCGGGCGGGACACCCGGCTCTCCGGGGACATGCTGGAGGCCGCTCTGGTCGCCGGCATCTGCTCGGTGGGCGTGGACGTCATCCGGGTGGGGGTGCTGCCCACCCCGGCCGTCGCCTACCTGGCGCGGGTCCCGGAGGCCGGCGGCGGCGTGGTGATCTCGGCGTCCCACAACCCGTACGAGGACAACGGCATCAAGTTTTTCGGGGCGAACGGCTACAAGTTGCCCGATCGGCTGGAGGACCGCATCGAGCAGTTGGTCCTGGCCGCGGGCGGCGGCACCAGCGGCAAGGGCCTCGCGGGCGGCACAGGCGGCGCGTGCGACACCAGCGACACGTGCAGCAACGGCGGCACCAGCCTGACGGTCGGTGCCAGCGGCGCGTGCGGCAACGGTGGCATTAGCGGCGCGTGCGGCAACGGCGACACTCTGCCCACCCCCACCGGCATCGGCGTCGGCCGGGTGCGCAAGCTCCCCGACGCCGTGGAGCGCTACGTGCGCTTCGCCTGCGGGACCGGGCCGTCCGACCTTGCCGGGCTCAAAGTCGCGGTCGACTGCGCCAACGGGGCCGCCTACCAGGTGGCGCCCCAGGTGCTGGGCCGCCTCGGCGCGAGCGTCGTCCCGCTGTTTGCTACCCCGGACGGCACCAACATCAACGCGGGCTGCGGCTCCACCCACCCGCACGCGCTGCAGGCGGCGGTCGTGGCGGAGGGGGCGGACTTGGGCCTTGCCTTCGACGGCGACGCCGACCGGCTGATCGCGGTCGACGAGCGGGGGCGCCTGGTGGACGGCGACCACCTGCTGGTCATCTGCGGCCGGCACATGCGCCGGCACGGGCGCCTGGCCGGGAACACGATGGTGGTCACGGTGATGAGCAACCTCGGGCTGCACCTGGCCCTGCGCGAGGCCGGCATCCGGGTGCTGCAAACCAAAGTAGGGGACCGGTACGTCTTAGAGGAAATGCTCCGGTCGGGTTGCTGCCTGGGCGGGGAGCAGTCGGGCCACATCATCTTCACCGAGTACAACACCACCGGGGACGGGATCATCACCGCCCTGCAGCTCATGAAGGTGATGCGGGAGACCGGCCGGCCCCTGTCGGAGCTGGCCGCCCAGATGGAGCGGCTGCCCCAACTCCTGGAGAACGTGCGCGTGCGGGACCGGAACGCGGTGATGGCGAGCCCGGTGCTGCGGGAGGCCATCGCCCGCTACGAACACGGCTTAAACGGTGAGGGGCGCATCCTGGTCCGGCCGTCGGGCACCGAGCCACTGGTGCGGGTCATGGCCGAGGCGCGGAACGAAGCCCTCTTGACAAAGGTGGTGGAAGAGCTGGTCCGGGTCGTTGCCGAGATCGACCGGCAGCAGGCGGGATAGAAGTACTTAAACGCAAACCAACCGGCCGATTGACGGGCAATCGGCAGGACAGTTGCATAAAGCCAGCGCCAGGACCCCCGTGCCGTGTGCCCCGCGCCGTGCCACGTTTGACTGTGGAGCGCGCGCCGGCAGGGCAAGGGGGTTGACGAGGGGGAGGTTCATCGAAGGATTCGGCGGATGCCTCCCGGCTTCGGGTCACGGCCGTGAACGGCGCCACAAAACCGCGGGGCGACCCGCGGGACAAAAGCGCCCGGTGACCTTTAAGGCAATTAATCCCGAGAGTGATCGACCGCTTGCGGGCCGGGGGACGGGGCGTTCTTGAACGCGCTTTTCTGCGGCGGGCGGGGCGGCCCGGCTTTTAGGACCGCGCTTTGTTGCCGGTCCTTGTCCATTTCTTTAGAGACAACATAGAGACAACAGGAGGATTTTAGCGATGTGCGGAATTGTTGGTTACACCGGCCACCAGCAGGCCGTGCCCGTCCTGATCGACGGGCTGCGGCGCTTGGAATACCGCGGGTACGACTCGGCGGGCATTGTGGTGCCCCAAAACGGCGGCCTCACCGTGGAGAAGCGGGCAGGCACCCTGGACGTCTTGGTGCGGGCCCTCGCCGAGTTCCGGTTCGAGGCCACGTCCGGCATCGGGCACACCCGCTGGGCGACGCACGGCGCGCCCACCGACCTCAACGCCCACCCCCACACCGACTGCACCGGGCGGATCGCCGTGGTGCACAACGGGATCATCGAGAACTACCACCGCCTGCGGAGCCGGCTCAAAGCCGAGGGGCACGCGTTCCGTTCGGACACCGACACCGAGGTGCTGCCCCACCTGATCGAGCAGTTCTACCGCGGCGACCTGTACCGGGCCGTGCTGGAGGCCCTGGAGTGGCTGGAGGGGAGCTTCGCGCTCCTGGCGCTCACCGTCGACGAGCCCCAGCGGCTGGTCACCGCCCGCCAGGACAGCCCGCTGGTCATCGGCGTGGGCGAGCGCGAGAACTTCATCGCCTCCGACATCCCGGCGCTGCTGGCCTACACGCGGGACACCCACCTCTTGAACGACGGCGACGTCGCTGAAATCACCCCGGACGGGGTGCGGATCTCCGATTTCCACGGCCGGCCGCTGAACAGGGAGATCTTCCAGGTCCATTGGGAGGCCGAACAGGCCGAGAAAGCCGGCTACGACCACTTCATGCTCAAAGAGATTTTTGAACAGCCGCGCTCACTCCGCGACACCCTGCGCGGCCGGATCGACGACGACTGCCGGCGTGCCGTGCTGGAGGAGCTGAACTTCGAGCCCGGGTTCGCCAAAGGCTTGAAGAAGGTCTTCGTGACCGCGTGCGGTACGGCCTTCCACGCCGGCGTGGTCGGGAAATACATCATCGAGAAACTGGTCCGCCTGCCGGTGGAGGTGGACATCGCCTCCGAGTTCCGTTACCGCGACCCGCTCATCGGGCCGGGGGACCTGGTGGTGGTGGTCAGCCAGTCCGGCGAGACCGCCGACACCCGGGCGGCGCTACGCGAGGCGAAAAGCCGCGGCGCGCGGGTCGTGGCGATCACCAACGTGGTCGGCAGCTCCATCGCGCGCGAGGCCGACAGCGTGCTCTACACCTGGGCCGGCCCCGAAATCGCCGTGGCTTCCACCAAGGCCTACGTCACCCAGCTCGCCGCCTTCTACCTGCTGGCCGTCTGGCTGGCCGGAGAGCGCGGCACCCTGCCCGGCGAGGAGCGCGAGGACCTCCTGCGGGCCCTGCGCGAACTCCACCACGGCGTGGGCCAGATCCTGGCCGGCGCGGAGGAGATCGCCGCCCTGGCGCGGCGCTACCACCAGCGGCACTGCCTGTTCTTTATCGGCCGCGGCCTGGACTACGCGGTGGCCATGGAGGGGAGCTTAAAACTCAAGGAAATCTCGTACATCCACGCCGAGGCTTACGCCGCCGGCGAACTCAAACACGGCACCCTGGCCCTGATCACCGAGGGCATCCCGGTGATCGCCCTGGCCACCCAGCCGGAGCTCTTCGAGAAGACGTTGAGCAACATCAAGGAAGTGAAGGCGCGCGGCGCCGAGGTGGTCACCCTGACCTTCCAGGGCGACCACGACAGCGAGGAGCTGGGTGATTTCCGCCTCTACCTGCCGCCCACCCACCCGGTCCTGGCGCCCATCCTGGCGGTGGTCCCGCTCCAGCTCTTCGCCTACTACGCCGCCGTATACCGGGGCTGCTCCGTCGACAAACCACGCAACCTGGCCAAGAGCGTGACGGTGGAGTAGCAGTAGGCAAGGGTGTACACCTGGTGTCTATGTAAAATAAAGTTGTAGACTGTGAAAATAAAGTTGTAGACTACGTAATAAAGTCGTAGACTATGAAAATAAAGTTGTAGACTAGCCGGACATGGTGGTGTATAATAGGCTAAAAGGGAAAAAGAGGCTGATTTCCCATGGCCAAACGAAAGCGAACCACCACACCGGCTAAGATTGAAAGGATGACCAGGGAGGGCCGCGGTCAAGGCCACGGTAGCGGATACCTTCCCTGGCTGACTATCCGGGATGTATCCTCCCGAGGTCTCTCCACCCGTGAATTGGGCTGGAAGACCGGGAGGGTACATCATTTTTTGTCTCAATTGGAGCTGAAATATTTCTACACCCTGGAATGGTCTCCGGCCGTTACGGATATCCGGGAGCAATATCCTTTGCCGCTTGACCAAACCCTGGAGATTGCCGGGCGTTTGCAGATCAAGCATCCCACAGATCCCAAGACCAAAGAGGCGGCCGTGATGACGACGGACTTTGTGATCGATGTTTGTACGGCGGGTGGAACCGAGTTAAGGGCGCGCACCGTCAAGATGGCCAAGGATCTGAATTCCAGGCGGGCGCTGGAAAAGCTGGAAATCGAGCGAACCTGGTGGCAGGAGCAAGGGATGGATTGGGGGATTGTTACCGAAAACGAGATCCCGGAGCCATTGGCCGCCAATGTACGGTGGGTCCATAAGGCCAGGGACTTGTCCAGTGCACCGGACATCAGTCCGCATATCCTCGGTCAGATTGAACACGGGCTTTCCAAACAGATGGAGCGAAGGAGGAACCCCTTGGCCCACGCGGCTCTGGCGGTGGACGAGCAGTTGGGCTTGGAACCGGGAAGCAGCTTGTGGGTGGTAAGACACCTGATCGCCAACCGGTACTGGCTGGTGGACATGAACACGGTCATAGATACGGGCAAACCTTTGGCCGTCACTCGATCCTACATGAAGATTAATCAGGCAGGTGATTCCGCATGACGGGGGTCATAGTTATAAACTCAATAATCGAATGGCTGGGCATTGATGAAAACACATTTGTTTTGGAACGCGTTCTCTGGCTTGATGCCACCGGTAAACAAGTAGTGGTGATGCCGCTTTTCAATCCCAAGGCCCTGCCCCTCTGGAAAGACGCCCGGGATATCGAAAGGGCCATGGCCGATGGAGAAGCCGTCAAACGGACGGTGGACCCCTATTCCGGGCTGATCACCGCCGAGGCGGAAATCCTGCAGAAACACCGTGAGCGCAGGGATCGCGCCTGGGAGATGATCAAGGATCTGGTGGAGGATGAACCGGACATTTACCGGGATGAGAGGCGCGGACGCCTGGTGGCGGAGACGGCGGAGCGCTTCGGTGTCCACAAGGGGACGGTCTACAAATATCTGCGCCGCTATTGGGCCGGGGGAAAAACAAAAAACGCCCTGCTTCCCGCGTATGACCGTTGCGGTGCTCCCGGCCGCGAGCGCAAAATCAGTGATAAAAGCGCAAAACGGGGCCGGCCGCCCAAGATTGTCAAGTTGGATGGGGATAGGATCGGTGTAAATATCGATGAAGACATAAAGAGAATCTTCCGGGCCGGGACGAAGATGTTCTACAACAATAAGGACAAGGCTCCGCTCACCCGGGCCTACCAGCAGATGATTGAAAAATTCTTCAGCGTCGGTTTCCGTGAGGATGAAGGTGTCCAGATCCCCATCCTGCCACCCGCAAACGAACTGCCTACTTTTGGACAATACCGGTACTGGTATTCCAAAGAGCTGGATTTGCGCAAGTCCATCACCGCCCGGGAGGGGGAACGGGGCTTCGCCCTCCGGAAAAGAGCCGTTTTGGGCAACTCAACCCAAATGGCCTTCGGTCCCGGTTCCCTTTATCAAATTGACGCCACCATCGTCAGTGTTTACCTCGTCAGCAGTTTCAACCGGTCGCAGATTATCGGCAAACCGGTGCTATACGTGGTGATTGATGTCTTGAGCCGGATGGTGGCCGGACTCTATATCGGGCTGGAAGGACCCAGTTGGGTTGGCGCAATGATGGCCCTGGCGAACGCTGCTGCCGACAAGGTGTCCTTCTGTGCGGAATACGGGATTGAAATTTCGCCGGAGGAATGGCCTTGCCGCCACCTGCCCGAAGCGATCCTTGCCGACCGGGGGGAATTGGAGGGGATCAATGCGGATCACCTGGTAGACTCCCTGAACATCACCATGGCCAATACTCCGCCGTATCGCGCCGACTGGAAGGGCATCGTCGAGCAACACTTCCGCCTGGACGATCTAAAGGTGATTCACTGGCTTCCCGGCGCGGTCAGGGAGCGGTTCCGCGAACGGGGCGAAAGGGACTACCGGTTAGACGCCACGCTGGACTTGCATCAGTTTACGAAAATCATGATCTACACGGCGCTGCAATACAACCTGCACCACCGCATGGAGTGGTACCCGCGGGATGATTTTATGGTTAGCGAAGGGGTCGAACCGATCCCCATCGAGTTATGGAATTGGGGGATAGCCAACCGGAGCGGTCACTTGAGGGAAGTGGCACCGGACATTGTCCGGCTGAGTTTGATGCCCAGAGATCAGGCGGCTGTCACTCCCAAGGGAATTCGTTTCAAGGGAATGTATTACAGTTGCGAGCGGGCTCTGTTGGAACAGTGGTTTGAAAAGGCGCGCGTGTATGGTCAGTGGACCGTTCCCGTCAGTTTTGATCCACGGAGTACGGATGTTATCTATCTATGTCCACGGGATGGAAGGGAAATCGAACCGTGCCGGTTGTTGAAAACCCAAGAACTGTACAAGGGGCGGCGCCTGGAGGAAGTCTTGGAGTTGCAGGAATTGGAACGAATGCAGCACGCGCTGCATGCCACCGACGAGATGCAGTCCAAGGCGGAACTGAACGCCCGCATCAAGGCGGTGGTGGCGGAGGCCAAAGAACAAACGGAGGCTGCCGGTTCCGGCGGGGCCAGCAACCGGCAGCGCATTAAGAACATCCGCCGGAATAGGGCGGAGGAAAAGGAGCAGATCCGTCAGGAAGAAGCGTGGATCTTGAACGACAAGGACAAGGCTCCCGGAAGTGAGATTAAATCTCATGAGCCTCCCCGGACGGAAAATGGAGCGGGCGAGAAGAACTCGTCCTGGCGTGAGAAGGATTTTGAAATGCTAAAGCGCCTGCGTAAGGAAAGAGGTGATCAGTAATGGTCGAAAGGCTGTGCGGGGGCCACATTTTTGTCGGCAACCGGATTCCCGCGAATTACGGTCCAAGCATGGAGGCGGTCTATCAGCATAACCCATTCATCGAGGCCCTGCCACCGGTTTATACGTCCGATACCGCGGCCAGACGTATGCGCCGCAGACCCAAGTATGATGAAGCTGAACGCCGGTGGCCGGCTGAAGCCCGCCTCCAGGCGGTGCAGTCGATTGCCAATTATATGGAACCCTTACCCATTCACACGGAGTTGGAACGCCGTTTTTCCCGGATGATCCGCAATGGTTATTTGGCGCGCAACCCGATTTCGGCGGAGTGGAAGAAACAGATCAGAGCGGGGTTTCCCGGCATTGACTGGGGTCCGGCGGATGATAACTACACGCCGGTCATCCGTTCCACGGCGGCCGGCTTCCACATCATTGGGACCAGCGGGGTGGGCAAGTCCACGGCGGTGGAAAGCGTACTGTCTCTTTATCCCCAGGTAATTGTCCATACCGAGTACAACGGACACAGCTTCGACCGTGCGCAGTTGGTCTGGCTCAAGTTGGAATGCCCGTACGACGGTTCGCTGAAGGGACTTTGCCTGAATTTCTTCCAGGCCATCGACCAGATTCTCGAAACGCGCTATTACCAGAAGTTTGGCAACAGCCGCCGGACGGTGGACGAACTGATACCGAACATGGCCTACTTGGCGGCCGTTTTAGGCCTGGGCGTACTTGTGGTTGATGAGATTCAGCGGCTGAGTGAGGCGAAAAGCGGCGGCGCCGCCAAGATGCTGAACTTTTTCGTGCAGTTGGCCAATACCATCGGAGTTCCGGTGGTACTTGTGGGCACATTCAAGGCGCTCCCGCTGGTTACCCGGGAGTTTGCCTCAGCCCGTAGAGGCTCCGGACAGGGAGATCTGATCTGGTCTCATTTTGCCAAGGATGAAATCTGGGATTTCTTCATCGATGGTTTATGGGATTACCAGTGGACCAATATTCCCACACCGCTCACGTCGGCGCTCAGCCAGGCTTTATATGACGAATCGCAGGGAATCGTGGACATTGCCGTTAAGCTGTATATGATCACCCAGTGGAGCGTAATCGGAGGCGAAGACGAAACCATCACTCCGGGGTCGATTCGAAAGGCCGCCGCCGAGTGCCTGCAGTCGGTTAAGACGATTCTCGAAGCGCTACGGCGGAAGGATTATCAGAAACTCAGCACCATCATGGATATTCACCCTCCGATTGCGAACCTGGACGAATACTTTCAACAAGCGAATCAACGGGTGACTATTGAGGGAACGCTGAATACCTTGCGCAACCAAAGAAAGGCTGAGCAAAACGCTGCCGGTGACGGTCCCGATTCAAATCCGGTCCGGATTGCCAATTGGTTGGTGGAGGCTGGTTTTGCACCCCGCATTGCCCGCGCGTGTGCCGTACAAGCCCTGGACCGCCACGGAAGCGCAAGGGATTTAAAGTCGGCCATGCAAGAAGCCTTTTTGCTGGCCACGAACAAGTCCGCTGAGAAAAAGGATGACCACCCCTGGGCGAAGGCACCGTCCGGAAGCGGCCGCAAGCGGAAACCGCCCACGGCTTCCCTTTCCGGCGATCTGAGGGAAATTGCCGCGCAAGGGAAAAAGAAAGGCTTTCCCGCTTATGAAGCCTTGAAGGAAGCGGGCGTAATCAAACCGGTGGACGAATTCCTGGCTGTTTAGGGAGGTGAGTTTGATGCTGCCTTTTTTCCCGGCCCTTTATCCGGATGAGCTTCTTTACAGTGCTTTGGCCCGTTACCACGTGTGGAGCCGGAATGCGGGTTACAAAGACACCGTGCATGATCTTTTCGGTTCCCGGACGGCTTGCGCCATCGCCGATCTGCCCAACCGGCTGCAGGCGCTCTATGACCGGCTTCCACCCGGCTCGTTGAATACGCCGGATCGCATCATTGAAAAACATACGCTGTTTCCACTGTACCGTCCTTTCCTGCCGCAGAAACGGGCCGCCCGGATCAGGCAATTAATGAAGGACGGCACGGAGGGCGGGAAAATCCACATCACCATCGGCATCATGGCCAGCAGCCTCACTTCGCCAAGGTTTCTCCGCTATTGTCCCGCATGTCTCCGGGCGGATACTGAACGGTACGGGGAACCATACTGGCACCGAACCCACCAGGTTTTTGGGGCCCGGGTCTGCCCAGTGCACCGCGTCTGGTTGGGCGACAGCAATGTGGCGGTCTCTTGCCAGCCGAACAAGCACGCCTTTCATCCTTTGGACAGTGATCCGGCCAGGGAGTCGGCCGAGGCCGTTATCGGAGTTAATGCCGCACATTATCTTGCCCTGGCCGGGTCTGTGCACTGGCTGCTCAATCACGAGGTACCGGTGCACGGGCTGGCCGAACTGCGTGAACGGTACATCTGTCACCTGCAGAAGAAGAATCTGGCCACCTATACGGGCCGGATCAGGCAGCGGGAGTTGATGGAAGCTTTTCACAGCTTCTACGGTCCGGATTTCCTGGCCGAGATGGATAGTGCCATTGATTATAGCCAAAATGAGAACTGGTTAAACAAGTTGTTGCGCGAGCCGCGCACCACCACACACCCCGTCCGACACCTCTTGTTCATCAGATTTCTGGGCTTGACACCGGAAGAATTCCTGATGGGAAAGAAGGAGCAACAACGCCCCTTTGGCCGCGGGCCCTGGCCCTGCCTGAATGCCGCCGCCCCACACTACCGGCGGGCGGTGGTCAGGAGGTGTACCGTTACGTGGGACTATAAAACAGGACTGCCGGTCGGAACCTTCACCTGTGCATGCGGTTTCACCTACGCACGTCGGGGGCCGGACCGGTCCGAAAACGACTGCTATCATATCGGGCGCATCAAGTCCTTCGGTCCGGTCTGGGAGGAGGAACTCATCCGTCTGGCGGTAACCGGGAAGCAAAAACCAAAGGCCGTAGCGCGCAAGCTCAATGTTGACCCGCTTACCGTAAAAAGACACCTGCAACGGCTGATAGGTAACGGCAAAAGCCGGCCGGATCAAAATCCAGTTCCCGGTGCCCGGATGGGCGAAATAAATGATTACCGGACCTGCTGGCTGGCACTAATGGAGAAATTCCCAGAGAAGACGAAGACCGAACTAAGGCGTATTGCCCCGGCGGACTATGCCTGGCTTTACCGCTATGACCGGCTTTGGCTGGACGAGTACTCACCGGCACCGGCACCGAAAAAGGGTGATGATCGGCGCGTAGACTGGCAAAAACGCGATACGGAACTGGCCGCACTGGTGACCAGGGCCGCGGCGGAAATGAAACAACAATCGGGTAAGCCAACGCGCCTGACGGTCAGTGCCATTGGGAAGAAAACAGGGAAGTTGGCCTTGCTGCAAAGGCATCTGTCGAAGCTTCCGAAAACGAGGGCTGTTCTTGACCACCTTATCGAAACAGAAGAAGATTTCCAAATCCGCCGGATAAGGTGTGCCGCAGCGCAATTACGGGACCGCGGTGAATTGGTGCGTCCCTGGAAGATCGTCCGCGAAGCGGGCCTCCGCCCGGGATATTCCCTCCGGGTGGCGGAAGAAATCTATGCCGAGGTGGGCAAGGAGTACTGATCTCGTTACAGGAGGAAGCGGTGACAAAAGCTTGTAATTTCTCTTTCAGCGATAAAGAGGATTGCTGGATAAAGTAGGAAGGGACTCAGGTTCTTGTTGTCGAATTAGGCTTGAAAAGTGTAAGCAAATGACTCAATGATGTCCGCAAAAGATCAAGTAGTCGGCGAGAGGGAGTGATTGGGCTTGAAGACCCTTAAGCAGCTTTGCAAGCCCCGCGATAGCGTTTTTGATCGCGCCAGGCGTGACGTGGTACTGGACCTGACCGATCTGGTCGAGAACCGTATCGAAGCCCACAGTTTTTTTGAGGAGAACTACCCGACGGACGGCATGAAGCGTCTGTTTCGGGAAGCCTTCCGGCGTTTCGAAGGACATTCGGCTTCCGGGGTTATTAAACTCACTCAGGCGATGGGCGGCGGCAAGACGCACAACATGATTGCCCTGGGTCTTCTGGCTAAGCATCCGGAACTGCGTCCGAAGGTCATGGGCAGTCTTTATCAGTCCCAGAACCTCGGTGAGGTCCGGGTCGTGTCTTTTACCGGGCGGGAAAGCGACGTTCCGTTCGGAATCTGGGGCGCCATCGCCGAACAATTGGGCAAGAAAGAGTTGTTCAACAGTTATTACGCTCCTCTCTCGGCTCCGGGTCAAACGGCTTGGGTCAATCTCCTGAAAGGAGAGCCCCTGCTGATCCTGCTTGATGAACTTCCGCCTTATCTGGAAAACGCCAAGTCAAAACCGGTTGGCAATTCCGACCTTGCTGTGGTTACCACTACTGCTCTGGCCAATCTATTTGTAGCGGTGGGCAAGGATGAGCTGGCAAACGTTTGTGTCGTGCTTTCGGATCTAAGGGCGGTATACGGAGCTGGTACTGAGCAAATTGCCCGAGTGTTGCAGAACCTTGAGAATGAGGTCGGCCGGGTGGCGCTTAATCTGGAACCGGTGGGGTTGAATACCGATGAGGTTTATCATATTTTGCGGAAACGGCTCTTTGAAAGCCTGTCTGAAGAAGCGGAAATCGTGGAGGTGGCCCGCGCGTACGCCCAGGCCGTCCGCGATGCCAGGCAAATGGATATCACCAATGTTTCTCCGGAGAAATTTGTGCAGCTCATCAGGGAATCGTATCCCTTCCATCCGGCGATTAGGGATCTCTACGCGCGCTTCCGGGAAAACCCCGGTTTTCAGCAGACTCGCGGCCTCATTCGTCTGATGCGTGTGGTTGTTTCAAGCCTCTTTACCGAACCGGATGCCCGTGCGGATCAACTGGCACTTATCCACGCCCACGATCTCGACCTGAATGATCGTGACACCCTGGCTGAAATCACGTCCATCAATCCCACGCTTGATAATGCTATCAGCCACGACATTGCCTCCAGCGGTCAAGCTGTGGCCGAAAACATCGACGCCAACCTGAGTGGTTCCGATGCGCGGGACGCCTGCAAACTCTTGCTTGTCTCCTCTCTAGCCAATGTGCCCAACGCAGTGCTCGGGCTTTCTCTCTCGGAAATCGTGGCTTACCTGTGCGCTCCGGGTCGGGATATCACCAAGCTCAAAGAAATTCTCAGCCTCCTCTCGACTAAGGCCTGGTACCTGCATTCCAGCCGCGAGGGAAAGCTTTTCTTCAAGAACGTCCAGAATCTGGTGGCCAAACTTAAGACGACGGCCGATTCGTACAACCGCGAATCCTCCTTGAAAGAACTGCGTGTCTTCTTGGAGAGGATCTTTGCACCGACGCAAAAAGATTGTTATCAGGATGTCCAGGCGCTTCGGGCCTTGGATGAAATCAAACTCAGCGCCGACAAAGTTGCCTTGGTGCTCTACGAACCCTATTCCGGCGGATTGCATCCCGACCTGCAGAAATTCTTCCACGAACTGGATTACAAGAACCGGATCATGTTCCTTTCCGGCCAACGGGACACCCTGGAGTCTCTGCTGGAAGTGGCCAAAGAGTCCAAGGCCATCGGCCACATCCTTGAGGAAATGGACAACGAAAAAGTGGCTGATAACGACCCGCAGCGCGTGGCGGCGCTGGAGCTGGACGATAAGATCAAGCTGCGGCTCCTGAGTGCCGCGCGGGAGACGTTTACCAGTCTGACCTACCCGCACGGCGATCAACTGATGAACGCTGACTTCTACATGAACTTCACCAATAACCAATACCGCGGCGAACAGCAGGTGCGCGAGACCCTCAAGGTCAAGCAGAAGTTCACCGAGGATATCGCCAGTGACACCTTCCGGAAGAAGTGTGAGGCACGGCTATTCACCCAGAAGGTAATGCCCTGGTCGGAAATCAAGAAGCGGGCGGCCGTCAATACTGCCTGGCAGTGGCACCGCCCGGACGCTCTCGACCACCTGAAGAACGACTTGGTGCATAAGGACCAGTGGCGTGAAAACGGTGCCTATGTGGAAAAGGGGCCGTTCCCGCCGCCCAGGACCGGTGTTCAGATCCAGGAAAAAGGCCGTAACGAGGATACCGGCGAGGTCCTCCTCAAGCTCAATCCCGTTCACGGTGATGCGATTTTCTACGAAGTGAACGGGCCGGCCACCATCGGTTCCCTGAAAGTGCCGGACCCCAACAGTTTTAAAACCAGCGAACTCCAGCTCTCTTTCCTTTGTATGGACACAAAGGGCGTGCACGAGACGGGTGATCCCGTATTCTGGTCCAACCGGATCACCATCAAATCCCGCACCTTTCAAAACGGGCCGGATAAAATGGTTGAGTTGAAGTCCGCACCGCCGGCGCCGGTGCGCTATACCACCGACGGTTCCGATCCCCGGTCTGCCGGGGGTGTTTATGATGGTCCCTTTGTGGTTCCCAAGGGTACAATTGTAGTGCTGGCGGTGGCCGAAAAAGATAGCGTAGTGTCCGATGTTCATCGGTTGAATATCGAATGGAAAAACACCGGCACTATGCTTGATCCAACTCTCCCGGCTACTTGGAAACGCGAGCACTTGCTCATGACCACTAAAGAAGCATATGAATTTCTGGCTCGACTTAAGAAGCACAAGGGAGTGGTTCCCGGACCGAGAATTTTGGTTAGCGGTCAGAGTTGGGTGGAACTGACTTTTGATCACAAGCTGGAATTAACCGGCGATAAGGTGGAAGCCGCCGTTGAGCACCTGCGCGGCCTGCTTGACGAAGGTCAGGTGAATATTGAAGCCATGTTCATCCGTTTCCCTACCGGTCAGAACCTCCTCGATTGGGTGGCCGAGGTGAAGACGGAGATCCAGGCGGGAGAGGTTGAACAGTAATGGCGAACGGACGCAAGGCAGAAGGATTCGGTTTTGTGCCGTCCGAGGCGGTGCATCATTTCCTGGTCACTATTCCCGCTTCCAAGAAGGATTATGTTTACATCAGCGAGCAATTCACCTGGGACGAAAGTGAAGAACGTCGCAAGTTGAGTCTGGCACTGGGTAACGGGGACGACAAAATGCGGGTAATCCTTCCCCGTAGCAAGTGGGATGCCTTGGCCGAGCCGGTGCAGGAAGAGTTCAACCGGCGGCTGAAGAAGAACGGGCTGAAAACCGGACGTTGGAAAGCCGGCCAGATTCCCGTGTCGCGGCTTCTAGGGAAGGAATTGGTGCTCTTGGCTTGGGCGGTCGAGGACGCCGACCCGGCCCTGATCCCGGTGGCCGTCAAAAACTGGCTTGGGTTGACCCCGGAAGAACGCTGGTGGCTCTTTACTATGACCAACGCCGCCACCGGTCACGCTGTCACCGGGCGTAACCGAGGTTGGCGCAAAGCGGTTCGCTTTGCCCTCACTGAGAATCCGGTAACGGATTACCAGACCGAGGTGCGCCAGGACCTCTTTTCGCTGCTTATGGAAGACGGGCTTCCCTGGAGCAGCTACAAGGTCTGCAAAGTGCCTAAAGCGGGGGGTGAACAATGAACAAAGCGTTCCGGTCGTTCATCGAAACACAATTTCCGGTGTCCAAGCTTTCCAAGGAAAGCTATAAAGAGCGCAAGGCGAATTACAGCCAGACCCTGACCGGGCTGGGCAAGTGGTGGGGGCGCAAGCCGCTGATCTTGGTGCGGGCGGCGATTATCGGCCTGTTAATGCCCGCCTCTGCTGATCCGACCCGGGACCGGGAGATTTTTCTGAAGATCCTGACCATGGATGACGAAGGCCTTTGGCGCCGGAAAACTAGAGCTATTCCCCTGAAGGAGGTCTATCAACGCTTCACTCCCCGGGAACGCCAACGCTGGTTTACTCCAGGGACATCGGAAGCCAGACCGCGGTTGAAGCGCGGAACGACTGCGGAGGATCGCCAAGACCTGCAACGTTTGGTGTTTGAGCGCCTTTCCTATGACGAGAGACTCCGGTACTGCGACCGTCCTGAGCAAATTACAGGGCCTTCCGAAAAAGCCTGGAGGGAGATTAACGCTCACTTGGAAACTGCGGCACAGAGCATCCCGGAACTGGTCCGCCAGTTGGGAGAGCGGCAATTCGGCCGCGTACCCCGTGTCGGGGACGCTTTCTGCGGGGGGGGCAGTGTGCCTTTCGAGGCGGCGCGCATCGGTTGTAAAGCCTATGGATCGGACTTGAACCCCGTGGCGGCGCTTCTCACTTGGGCGGCGCTCAATATTGTCGGTGGCGGTCTGGAATTGGCCGAACAGGTGCGGCGGGCACGGCGTGAAGTTTACGAAGCTGTCGACCGGCAAGTCGTCGAGTGGGGAATTGAGCACAACGAGCAAGGTTGGCGGGCAGATGCCTATCTTTACTGCAACGAGGTGGTTTGCCCCGAATGTGGCTGGAGGGTGCCGTTAGCGCCGTCCTGGGTCATCGGTGAGAAAACCCGATGCGTGGCGGTCCTGCAACCGGGTGAGGCTAACCGGCGTTTTGAGATACTTATTGAATCCGGAGTTTCGGACGAGGAAATGCGAACAGCCCGGGAAGCGGGTACAGTGCGCAACTCAGACTTAGTTTGTCCCCACTGCCGCCGATCCACCCCTATCACTATGCTCCGTGGCGACCGGCGACAGGGCACCGGAACTGATTATGGTTTGCGGCTTTGGGAAAACGAAGACCTTGTTCCCCGACCTGATGATGTGTTCCAGGAGCGGCTTTACTGTATTCGCTGGGTGGAGACTGTTGTGGATGAGGCGGGCAACCTGGAGACCTTTCGCCATTACCGGGCTCCAAATGAGTCTGATCTTTGGCGGGAGGAACTGGTACTTTCCCTGTTAAGAGAACGCTTCTCTGACTGGCAGGAGAAGGGTCATATTCCCAGCAGCCGGATTGAACCTGGTAATGAAACGGTAAGATTGATACGTGAGCGAGGTTGGACCCACTGGCATCAGCTGTTTAATCCCCGACAGTTACTAGTAAATGGATTATTTGCAGAGGTAATCTCTGAAAGAGCTGATAGTTTAGAATCCAAAGTAATGACACTGCTTGGTATTGGAAAGTGCATAGACTGGAATAGCAAGCTCTGTAAATGGACACCCGCCCCGGCATCTGAAAAGACTGAACAAACGTTCCTAAATCAAGCCCTAAATACCCTAATGAATTATGGAAACAGAGGACTAACTGCAGTTAGGGCTAATTTCAATATTTCAGTAAATACTTGCCAGCTCTTTGAAAAAGGAGTGGTTGTTCCTAGTGACGCCCGCACTAGTGGTGAACATACAGAGATATGGATTACGGACCCCCCTTATGCTGACGCTATTAACTATCATGAGCTGTCAGAGTTCTTCCTTGCTTACTACAGAAAAAAACTCCTAGAGCTATTTCCGCATTGGTATAGTGATAGCAAACGTGTGTTAGCTATTACCGGTACTGACGAAGATTTCCGCAAGAGCATGGTGGACTGCTACCAAAATCTAGCTAGACATATGCCCGACAATGGAGTACAGATTGTAATGTTTACCCACCAGGATGCCAGCGTATGGGCTGACCTGACGCTTATTCTCTGGGCGGCTGGGTTGCGGGTGACGGCTGCCTGGTGCATAGTTACCGAAACAGATACGTCACTAAGGGAAGGCAACTATGTCCAAGGGACTGTTTTGCTCGTGCTCCGTAAACAGCATTCGGCAGATACGGCCTTCTGTGACGAAATCCTTCCCCAGGTGGAGAGCGAGGTTAAGGCGCAGCTTGACGCCATGCTTGCCTTGGATGACAAGGAAAATCCGAATTTCAGTGATACCGATTACCAACTAGCCGCTTACGCCGCCGCCCTTCGGGTTCTGACCCGCTATCGGAGCATTGAGGATATTGACGTGGCTTATGAACTCTCGCGGTCACGCCAGCGGGGTGAGAAATCGCGGCTGGAAGAGATGATCGAAGACGCCGTGAAGATCGCCTGCGACCATCTTGTTCCCCGGGATTTCGATTCCTTTCTATGGAAAACCCTTGCCCCGGAGGAACGTTTCTACCTTAAGGGACTGGATATAGAAAGCCGCGGTGAATACCGCGCTGGTGCTTACCAGGAGTTGGCACGGGGGTTCGGGGTGCGCGAATACCGGCTGTTGGTGGCCAGTGGCCGGGCCAACCAGACCCGTCTAAAAACGGCCACCGAATTCGCCGCCCGGAATCTGGGTGAGGCGGGTTTCGGGGCCACGCTGGTTCGCCACGCCCTGTTTGCTATTCGTGAGGTGGTTCGTACCGGAGAAGTGGTTACCGGACGAAACTGGTTCCGAAATGAACTCCGAGAACGGTACTGGGACGGACGGAAAACCCTAATCCAAATCCTGCGCTATTTGGCTAGGTTAGAGCACGACAACCTGCCCCACTGGAAAGAAGACGCCAGGGCCGCCGGACTGTTGGCCGGGGCCGTAGCGAACGACCACGTTTAACAACGGGGAGAGGGGACATTGATTCAGCGGTTTTCGTCACGCCGGGAAAAACTGGACCATTCTTTCCTGAAAGAGCGCCTTTCGGGAGCCAGGGCGTATGACCGTATTGCGGGCTATTTCAGCTCCTCGGTGCTGGAGGTCTCCGGCGAGGCGCTGGAAACAGTCAGCGGCCTTGTCCGGGTAATCTGCAATTCTGACTTGCATATCCGGGATGTGGAAACGGCACGCGCGGCGCAGTACGCTATGCGCCAGGAATGGTGCGGTTCGGAGCCGGAGAAACTCGGCCCGGCGGCCAAAACTCGTTTTGCGCGCTTGTTCGAGTTCTTGCGGTCTGGCAAACTCCGGGTCAGAGTGTTGCCCCGTGACCGGTTCGGTCTTGTGCATGGCAAGGCCGGGGTAATCACCTTGGTCGACGGGCGGAAAACCGCTTTTATTGGCAGTGCCAACGAGACCCATGATGCCTGGAAGCTTAACTACGAAATTCTCTGGGAGGACGACTCTTCAGAGGCTGTGCAGTGGGTGCAGGAGGAATTCGATGCCCTTTGGGATAACCCCTTTGCGGTTCCGCTGGCCGATTTTGTAGTAGAGGACATCGGTCGTCTGGCACGGCGGACGGTGGTTCCGAAGGTGGACGACTGGCAGTCCGAGGCGGACCCCGCCGCAACGGTGATTGAAGCTCCCGTATTCCGCCGGGAGTACGGGATGTGGGAGCATCAGAAACACTTTGTCAAAATGGCTTTTGACGCCCACCGCGGTCCTCACGGGGCACGCCTGATTCTCGCCGATATGGTGGGGCTGGGCAAGACCCTACAGTTGGCCTTGTCGGCGCAGTTGATGGCTCTTTACGGTCACAAACCTATTCTGGTCCTTGTGCCCAAGACGCTGTTGTGGCAATGGCAAGATGAAATGAGAAGTCTATTGGATATGCCTTCGGCGGTGTGGACCGGGAAGCACTGGGTGGATGAAAACGGTATCGAGCATCCCGCGGCGGGACCGGACGGTATCAGGAAGTGCCCCAGACGTGTAGGTATCGTCTCGCAGGGTTTGATTACGCGCGAATCAGAGATAACGGAACACCTCAAAAAACTATCCTATGAATGTGTCATTGTGGACGAGGTACACCGCGCCCGGCGCAAGAATCTTGGTTCCGGACGGGAAGATGAGAAGCCCGAACCCAATAACCTGCTGGCTTTTCTCTATGAAATTGCTCCCCGGACCAAGAGCCTGCTCCTGGCTACGGCTACTCCAGTGCAGATCAATCCCGTAGAGGCCTGGGATTTTCTTGATGTTTTGGCCAAAGGGAATGACGCAGTGTTGGGTAGTGAGTTCAGCCGTTGGCGGCACGCCGGAGAAGCTTTGGACGTGATAATGGGCAAGCGCGCGTTGTCGGATAATGATAGTGAGCGTGAAATCTGGGCGTGGATCAGAAATCCTTTTCCGCCACGCTCGGAAGGGCGAGATTTTGAACTGCTCCGCCGCTTGTTACGAATGACTGACGATCAAACGGTCATACCGGGAGATATCTGGTTTGAAATGGGTGAGCCGGAACGCGACCGGATAAGAAGATTATCACGACACTTTATGCAGAATCATAATCCTTTTATCCGGCACATCGTCCGCCGTACCAGGGGATATCTGGAGAACACCATTGATCCCGAAACGAACGAACCATATTTAAAACCGATAAAGGTGGAGCTTTTTGGTGAAAGTGATAGTGAGGCCGTTGGTCTCCCGCCTTACCTTCAGGACGCTTACAATTTGGCGGAAGCGTTCTGTCAACTGCTTAGTGACCGGATGCGGGCGGCGGGTTTTCTCAAGACCCTACTCCTGAGGCGTATTGGTAGTACCATTTACGCCGGCAAAAACACAGCCGAAAAACTGTTGGGTGACGGGCAGGATATTTCCGAAGAAGATGAAGATACCGAGGATGATGGCAACCAATCGCAATTAAAAAACCTGACGCCTGCCGAGCGGGGTAAACTGCAGGATCTTGTACACGCTTTGGAGGCCAACCGAGAACGGGATCCGAAATACAGCGTGGTTCTGGATTGTCTCCTGGTTCGCGGCTGGCTGGATCTGGGCTGCATCATATTCTCACAGTACTACGACTCGATTTGGTGGCTGGCGCAGAACCTCTCCAGGGAACTACCGGAACAAAAAATCGGCATCTATGCCGGGGCACAACGGTCAGGGATTATGGTTGGCGGGGGATTCAGCCGGGTTGGTCGAGATGAGTTAAAAAAGCTGGTGGCGTATGGTGAAATCAAGCTACTTCTCGGCACCGACGCGGCCAGCGAGGGGCTCAATCTTCAGCGCCTGGGGACGCTGATCAACCTCGACTTGCCTTGGAACCCGACACGATTGGAACAGCGTAAGGGTCGCATATTGCGTATCGGTCAGATCCGAGACACCGTTTACATTTACAATATGCGCTACAGAGGGTCGGTGGAGGACCGGGTACACGAGTTGCTTTCCGAGCGGCTGGAGCAAATCTATAATCTGTTCGGCCAGATCCCTGATGTTCTTGAGGATGTCTGGATTAATATCGCCCTGGGCCGGATTGAAAAGGCCCGGCAGACCATCGACGCCGTGGTACAACAACACCCCTTCGAACTGAAATATCATCAACTCCAGAAGGTTCCCTGGGAGTCGTGCGCCACGGTGTTGGATGCCGCCGACCGGCGTCGCCACCTGATGCAGGGCTGGTAGAGTGAAGTCCATCGGGCTGAACAACAGAAGTGGGCGACTGTCCTGGTAGGAATGTTCTTGAGAAGAATCGCGAGATGTATCTGTTTCAACGTTCGCGGTGCAAGAATAGTAAGTTACATCAAAAGATATCACGCAGGTTCTGGGGAAAGGAAAATGAATATGGCTAGAGCCGATTTGCTGAAAAAACTCTTTCGGGGCTACAAGATCGCGGACCGGCAGCTGTTCATAGATGCCGCCAGGGAAATCATTGAAGAGGAACGAAAAAAATCCCATCTTGTTCTGGCAAACGAGCTGACCCGTATCCTCGAAAATGGCAAGACACCATTAGGGATTGATGTATCCCTGAATTTCGAGCCGTTACCAAAGGATTCGGATCGCGGATTTCCCTTGCTTGAGGTAAGGTGGACCGACAGGTATATTAAAGATCTTGTTTTAACTGAGGATCAACACCAAATCTTGAAGGACATTATGAATGAGTTCCGACAATGGGAAGTGCTTGAAGCCAACGGACTCAAACCAGGCAATAAGGTGCTCTTTTGTGGTCCACCTGGTTGTGGAAAGACGGCAACTGCAGAAGCACTGGCGGGTGAACTCGGGCTTCCATTGCTTTATGTACGGTTTGATTCCGTTGTTTCCAGTTTGCTGGGTGAAACTGCCGCCAACTTGAGAAAGGTGTTTGATTATGCCAGTCGAGGATTATGGGTTGTTCTTTTTGACGAGTTCGATGCGATAGGCAGGTCCCGGGATGATGTCACAGAACATGGTGAGCTGAAGCGGGTGGTCAATTCCTTTTTGCAGCTACTTGATCAATTTACAGGAAGATCCCTCTTGATTGCTGCTACCAACTTTGAACAATCATTGGATCCGGCATTATGGCGCCGTTTTGACGAAATCATTCGTTTCGAAAAACCCAATTTATCAGAGATTGAAAGCTTGCTTGATAAGAAGTTGGCATCTCAGCCCAAGCCCCGGTTTTCGATGCGCTCAATTGTGTCTAAACTGGAGGGTATGAGCCACGCCGAGATTGAGCGAGTATGTATGGATGTATTAAGAGATGCCGCTCTCAAAGGAGTGAGCGGTTTTACCCGTCAGGACCTTGAACGAGCGATCGCCAAGCAAGAACGGCGACAGCGGGTTCTGTTGAAGAGTCGAGCATCCGGGCCACCGAAGGTGGACAAGGGGGAGTAGGTTTTGCCGATACCGGATGGACATTATCATCACATTCGTTGGCGGCGTTTACCGGATGCTGCGGTTAGACGTTCCGGACCCCCAAGTATGGCGCGCCCCCCCTTGCGTCGCGACGTCGCGGAACACGGCCGTGTTCTTCATCAGCAAGTTCAGGAAGCTTTCCAAACTAATGAGGCGGGAAGGCGGATCAGCGGGGTGGATCCGGCCACCCTACTTGTGCTGGAGTTGGCGTTTTTGGAGATCAGCGGGCGGGAACACCTTGAAAGACTTGGCGTTCAATTGATTGAAGAACAACAACGGAAAGAATCTGTATCCCCTCCGTACTATGCACTGCTGCTCCGCTTTGAAACGCCTGACCATCTGGAATCCTTTGTTGAACGTGTCGATCAGGATAGTATGGGCATTCTGTCTATAGAGCGGCAAAGGGCCTCCGGCGGAAGTATTGATCCAATCCGCTTGGAAGTATGTTTTGCAGAGCGGGATGCAGCCATTCAGTTTATGTCCAATGAACAACAGGCACAGAACCTGCGGTATGGGATAACATCACAAAAACCGAGCAAAAAGTCGTTTCGTACCTTACATAACCTATTGGTGCAATTTGAAGATCGGGAAGCGAACAGTAGATTCCAAGATGAACTAAGGAGTTATCAAGCTTCAAGGTTGGAACGGGACAGGTTGACGGCCAACCAGCGTCGTGAACTCTTCGATTCCATGATCGGAGCGAGGAGTTTAGGTCCAAATGACAGACGCGGGATTCGTCTGCAAACCCAGGAACTTACCGATGCCGATGGGCTTTACTATTTTGATGTTGATCTTTGGCATCCAGGAAGAGCTCTTGTTGCTAGGGCTATAGGACAATTCCGGGAAGTGGTTGAAAGGGCAGGTGGCCGGGTTACCGATCCACCAACTTCGGTCGCTGATACTTTGCTGTTGGCGCGGGTGCAGGGAACGAATCAGACGCTTGAAGCGTTGCTCAACTATGATCGGGTTGCATTGGTAGATCTTCCACCGCAAGGGCTTGTCCCGGAATTCAGCATTTTTGATCCTATCGAGCTTCCGTCGGATGTTCCGGTGCTGCCGGATGACGGGCCTTTAGCGTGTGTGGTTGATTCCGGTATTGTGGCTGGGCATCCTCTTCTTTCCGGTGTTGTGGTGGATGAACGTGACTTTGATTCGGGCGAAAATACACCGGTGGATAAGGTGGGGCACGGGACTCATATGGCCGGAATAGTCGTATATGGTGACATTGTGGATTGCCTGCGCCGAAATTCGTGGTTGCCCCGCGTCCGATTACTCAGTGCAAAGGTTATGCGGCGGCTGGAAAATGACCAGGTAGGTTTTGGGGACGAGAAGAGGGTTGAGACGCAGGTTAGGGAAGCAATCACTGCTTTTGTGCGCGAATACTCCTGTCGCGTTTTCAATATTTCTTTCGGTCACCAGTTCAGGCAATACCGGGGTGGCCGGCAACTGCCCTGGGCGCAAATGTTGGACGAACTGGCCCGAGAACTGGATATTGTCATCGTGGTTTCAAGTGGCAACGTGGGTTCGCCGGCCATACCGGTAGCCAGCACGTCGGCAAGCTTCCAAGAAGCGGTCCGGGAACAACTTTTAACTGATGAGCATGCGTTGATAGATCCGGCAACTGCTGCACTATCCCTGACGGTAGGTTCTGTGGCGCGTGGGGAAACATCTTTCCAAGCGACTACCAAACCTGCACATCGCCCTCCTCTGGTCGGTTCACCTGCCGGTTGCCCGTCGCCGTTTACACGAAGCGGTACTCTCAGTGAGAGTGGTATGGGTGTCAGTAGAGGGATCAAGCCTGAGCTGACCGCTTTTGGGGGAAACTCTTCACTGATTGCTGGGACGAACTGGAGAAAACAGGATCCTTTACTTGGCGAACCTTCCCTCCGGTTTGACTACCAGGGAACGCGATTGCTGAGTGTCGCCTGTGGCACAAGTGTGTCTGCGGCCCACGTCACGCACTGCTGTGCGGTTATCGCAGATGAACTAAGACGTGCTAATCCGAGAGGGACTCCGCCGAGTGCCAATCTTATCCGCTGTTTGGCGGTGCATTCGGCGCGAGTTAGTGAGCAGGCTGCTCGATGGATGGGAGAAGGGTATACAGAGGCAGAGGCGGAGAAGCGGATACTGCGTACCATTGGCTTTGGTCAACCGGACATAAACCGGGCCGCTTTTTCCACGGAGCAACGCACAACCCTTATTGCCGAGGATGAAATTCCACTGGATCATTTTCACCTTTATGAGATAGAGCTTCCGGATGAGTTTGTTACCCGTTCCGGTCGCAGGTCGGTGAGGGTCACGCTGGCCTATGATCCCCCTATCCGTGGCACACGCAAGGACTATTTGGCCAACACTATGTGGTTTCAAATCTATCGTGGCCTGACGGCGGATGAAATACGTAATGCAATGTCTCTTGCCCGAGGAGTGGGCACCCAACCCAGGATTTCACAGTCCAATGTGGTAAACGCCAGACCTCCGTATACGTCATTAGAGTGGTCAACGGTGCAATGTGCGGTTTACAAAAGTCAAAGTCGGCGTCCCTTCAATTATCGCCCAGATCCTAATGGTTCAGTTATTTGGCACCTCCTTGTTGGTTGTAATTCAAGATTTGCTGGCAATGAAACCGGTAATCAAAGGTATGCGATTGCCGTGTCCCTTGAGCATTCTGACGCTCAAATCCGTTTATATCAAACAGTGCGGCAAAGGGTAGAACAACGTATCCGTATATATTGGCCTCATTCATAAGGAGTTGATTATGGACAGGGGAGTACCACCGGTATGAAAGCGCTTAGTCGGACCCGGAAACCAATCGGTTTTGATATTCTCGTGCGCAGAGATTGGCTACGCTTGTGCGAAAAGCGTTTCCTGCTTCATGCCCCTAACATTTACGTCGGTACCATCCGTGAAGCTTGCGAATCTACTGGTCGAGGGTGGTCCGCTGCGGCGAAAATCATTCTTGCTGCAAGTCCAACCGTTGACTTAACTATTCCTGAGGATCTACGGCATAAGATACAGCAACTGGCAAACGGGAAATAGCTTTTTGATTGATGTCGCAGGGGGTAGCTCTGGAAGAAGACCTTCTCATATCAAGGTGCATCAGAAGACACGGTTGATGAGGGTGGAAGCTGATTCAGCCCGGGAAATAGGGATGCTACTGGTCCAGTATACAACTTTATTTTCACAAAACCTTGGGTGCCCTGGCTCACCAGTATACAACTTTAATTTCCGAGGCAACATACTATGGATTACCGGAGACCTTGTAACTCCTGAGTGGCCAGTCTACAACTTTATTTTACGTAGACATGTGGTATAATCATCGTATCCACGATAGGTGGTAATAATGAAACTATCAGGATATGCTGGAAATAGACGGAGGTCGCCGACATGGAAAAACGAATCCGGGATGAGTTGAATATCCTTAAAGACGTCATCGTGAGCATCATTCCCGTGGAGCAGATATTCCTGTTCGGCTCCTACGCAAACGGTACGCCACACGCTGATTCAGACCTGGATATTTATGTGGTGATGTCGGAGAATACCGATCTTCGGGAAATTGACGCGATGAGGTTGATCCACAGAGCGATACGGGATAAAAAAACAATGCCTGTAGATGTGATCGTCAGCAAAAAAAACAATTTTGACCAACGCAAATCCACTCCCACCATTGAACGGCAGATAGTCCAAGAGGGCATGATGCTGTATGGATAACCGCACTCGCGCGCGAGAATGGCAAAGGCTTGCGGAAATGGATTTAAGCAGCGCCGAGTACTTACTCAATATGCGTCCCGTCCCTGTGGAAATTATCTGCTATCACTGCCAGCAATCCGCCGAAAAATACCTTAAGGGGTATCTTGTTTTGCACGGTATAAATCCGCCCAAAATACATGATTTAAATGAATTGCGCAAACTCTGTTCGGATTTGTCCCATACCTTTAAAACGATAGCCGACCAATGCTCCGACCTGGCTGCTTACGGCGTTCAGCCAAGATACCCAATGGAGCCGATCCTGGAGGAAAGGGATATGCGTCGTAACTACTCAGGCACCTGAAAAATAATACTGGACTCGGCCCTGCTGATCATGTATCATGAAACTATGATAGCAGAAGCTGAATTTCGGGTAACCGAGATAACTGAAGACCACATCCAGACCGTCAGGCGGTTGATTGCCGGCAACCCTTCATGGAGCCGAAGCAGGCTGTCGAGGGAACTCTGCCGGCTCTGGAACTGGCACTCTCCAACCGGCCAGATGAAGGACATGGCCTGCCGGGATCTCTTGCTCAAACTGGAACAACAGGGACAGATCGTCTTGCCCCGCCGTAAATCTGAGGCCTTTGTATGGGGCGGGAACATTTTGATCACCGAGGCGCCTCACGATACCGCCGCCATCACCGGCAGGCTTTCCGACCTGCAGCCCCTGCGGGTGGAAGTGGTGGCGACCGGTCACCCATCCTGGAATCTTTTTAAGCACCTGCTCTGCCGGTACCACTATCTCGGTTTCAAAGGTACCGTGGGCGAGAACATGAAGTACCTGGTCTTTGACAACCAGAAACGCCCGCTCGCCTGCCTGCTCTTCGGCTCCGCCGCCTGGAGCTGCGCCGCCAGGGACGACTTTATTGGCTGGGACAGGGATACCCGCATCAAGCGCCTGCATCTCGTCACCAACAACACCCGCTTCCTGATCCTGCCCTGGTGTTGCTGCCGGAGCTATTTGTCACTGATTGACGCGTGCCAATGGCACTCGTCATTGCCGGGAGTGGATGGCACCGGGAGCCGTGACAGTTGACGTTCCCGGCCCCCGGACCTCTTGGATCGAGT